>DUSQ01000003.1 GCA_012842545.1 Coprothermobacter sp. | reverse complement strand
AGCCAAAGGCGAAGCCGTATCCATTGGGCTTTTAGGAAACGCCGCTGATGTCTTCCCTGAACTGGTAAGAAGAAACATTATTCCTGACATTGTTACTGACCAAACAGCTGCTCACGATCCTTTGAATGGTTACATACCCTCCGGATACACGGTGGAAGAGGCTGCTGAGCTAAGGAAATCCAACCCGGAGGAGTACTTGAAGCGGGTAGGCGAGTCCGTGGTCAAGCATGTGGAAGCTATGGTGGAAATGAAGCGCAAGGGAGCAGTGGCTTTTGAATACGGCAACAACATCAGAAAACTGGCCGAGCTCAATGGTTACAAAGATGCTTTTGAAATCCCTGGTTATGTGCCGCTGCTGGTGAGACCGCTGTTCTGCGAAGGTAAGGGGCCCTTCCGTTGGGTGGCTTTGTCGGGTGATCCAGCAGACATTTATGAAACTGACAAACTCCTCCTGGAGCTGTTCCCCGAAGACGAGCACCTGAGAACATGGATTGACATGGCACAGAAAAGAGTTAAGTGGCAGGGACTACCAGCTCGTATCTGCTGGCTGGGTTACGGTGAGCGCGACAAAGCGGGTGTCATGTTCAACTACTTGGTGAAAACAGGCAAGGTTAAAGCCCCCATTGTTATGGGCAGAGACCACCTGGATACGGGTTCCGTGGCAAGTCCGTACCGCGAAACTGAAGCCATGTTGGACGGCTCAGATGCCATAGCCGATTGGCCCATACTGAATGCTCTGCTTAACACTTCTTCGGGAGCTACGTGGGTCTCGGTGCATCATGGTGGTGGAGTGGGCATCGGGTACTCCATTCATGCTGGACAGGTCACCGTGGCTGACGGGACTGACCTGGCGGAGAAAAAGATCAGAAGAGTACTGACAAACGATCCTGGCATTGGTGTGGTCAGACATGCAGATGCTGGCTACGACATTGCCAAGCGTGTGGCAAAGGAAAAAGGCATAAGAATGCCCATGGAGAATTTCGAGGAGCGTGAAAAGTAGTGAAGCTGATCGAGTGTGTTCCAAACTTTTCCGAAGGCAGACGTCAAGAAGTCATGGATGCCATTGTGCAAAGCATGAAAGAATCTGCAAACGTGATCATTCTTGATGTGGAAGCGGATGCTTCCCACAACCGCATGGTGGTTACCATGGTGGGCGAACCCCAGCAGGTGCTCAGTGCCATGAAAAATGGTGCTCGTAAAGCTGTGGAACTGATTGACCTTAATCAGCATCAGGGGGAACATCCACGTATGGGAGCCGTGGATGTGGTTCCATTTGTTCCGCTTTTCAACGCCACCATGCAGGAATGTAATGAGCTGGCAGTGGAGTTCGGGCAGTGGATGTGGGATGAACTTAAGGTGCCTGTTTACCTTTATGCTGAAAGTGCCAGGATCCCTGAAAGGAAAAGGCTTCCTAACATAAGGAAGGGCGAATTTGAGGGTTTAAAGGAAGCCATCAAAGAACCAGACAGGCATCCAGACATTGGAGAGCCCGTTATTCACCCCACTGCGGGAGCCACTGCTGTGGGAGCACGGAACTTTTTGATTGCTTTCAATCTGTATTTGAACACGGCGGATAAGAGCGTTGCTGACAAAATAGCCAAGGCAGTTCGCGAATCCAGCGGGGGGTTGGTGAACATACAGGCAAAAGGCATGTTCATTGAGGAGAAAGGCTTGGCACAGGTCTCAATGAACTTACTGGACTACTCAAAGACCCCCTTATACCGCATAACCGAGCTGGTAAAAACGGAAGCAAAGCGCTTTGGCGTAGAAGTGGTGGAGGGTGAGTTGATAGGCTTAATGCCTCTTGGTGCTGCCTTAAACAGTCTGAGTTACTATCTGCAAATACCCAAGTTGGAGGCAGATCAGATTTTAGATGTGGCAGTGCTTTCCAAATTGGCGGAGAGCCAGGACGATGAACAGTAAGAATAGTAATAACAACGGCAGCAGCATCGGCAACTGTTTTGCAGAGGACGGTACGGACATTAAGGACACCAATAAGCTTGTTATTCTGAATGCCCATGTGGTGTCACCCGGCAGCATGGACTTACTACCCGTGGAAGATATGCCGCTTCTGGATAAGCCAAATCAAGCCATTGTCGTTGAGGACGGCGTAATAAAAGCGGTATTACCTTCCACGGAAGCACCCAGTGGCTCCCAGTGGAAAGTGCATGACGTGAAAGGCGCCTTGGTCATACCGGCATTAACAGAATGCCATACCCACGCAATCTTTTCTGGAGAACGAGCTGCAGAGTTCCATGCTCGCATTGAAGGAGAAACTTACCACGATCAGCAGAAGAAAGGCGGCATTAATGCCACCGTCAGTGCCACCAGGTATGCCACTGATGAATCGCTGCTCAGTAATTTGAAATACTGGCTTGGGGTATTCCTTAGGCAAGGCGTTACCACGGTGGAAGTGAAAAGTGGTTACGGTTTGAGCCACGAACAGGAGATAAGGCTGCTAAGTATCATAAACGAAGTAAAACAGCAGCAGCAGCAGGCATTTGTCGAGGTTGCTCCCACCTATTTGGGAGCTCACGCTGTGCCAAAGGAGGCAAAGAGCCGCGAAGATTACATAGAGGAAATGGTCATGAAAACCATGCCCGTGGTTAGAAATGAAGGCTTGGCAGACTTTGTGGATGTTTTTGTGGCTTCTGTGGCTTACACTGTGGAAGAAGCAGACTTCATTTACAATGCAGCTCACGGGTTAGGGTTTAGCCTGAAAGCTCACTTGTGGGAGCTGGAACATGATAACAGTAGAAAACTGCTGGAGAAGTACCCCTTCGTTTCCGTGGACCACTTGGAGTTTGCTCAAAGAGAGGATCTTGAAGTTGTGTTTGACCAGGGCACTGTGCCTGTGCTTCTGCCTCTCACAGCTTGGCATCTGGGCTATGACATAAGGAGAACTTACGACCTTATCAAGGATTTGAAGGGGTACTTTGCCATTTCCACGGATTTCAACCCGGGGACAAGTTTTTCACCTTCGCTCTGGCAAGCCATCACCGTGGCTCATATTGAATTCGGTTTACCCATTTTTGAGCTATTCTTTGCCTCCACCGTTTATGGTGCAAAAGCGCTGGGACTCAATGACAGGGGGGCAGTACTACCAGGCAACAAGGCTGACCTGGCTGTTCTTACTGTGCCAAGTTTGGATTGGTTAGGCTATCTTCACGGTATAAATCCAGTAGATATGGTCTTCAAAAATGGAAGTCCAGTCCAATAAGCGATAGGAGGAACGGTGCATGAACTTGTCTGAAGTTGTGAAACATCTGGGTATAAGCGAGAAGTATCTTATTCCTTACGGCGGTTACGCTTACAAGGTGGACTTAGCCGCGCTGGGTGAGAAAAGAGGTAAACTGGTGCTGGTTACCTCCATAAACCCGACTCCAGCTGGGGAAGGGAAAACTACGACGGCCATCGGTTTGGCAGATGCCTTAGCCAGCTCTGGTAAGAAAGCAGTGGTCACATTGAGGGAGCCTTCCTTGGGCCCCGTCTTCGGGGTTAAGGGTGGTGCCACTGGAGGTGGAAAGGCTCACGTAGTGCCCTCCGACAAGATTAATCTGCATTTCACTGGTGACATGCATGCGGTGACAGCCGCACATAACCTGATTGCTGCCATGTTGGGCAACCACATTTACTACAAGAAACAACCTCTGGTGGACACGACCAAAGTGTGGTGGAAAAGAGCTCTGGACATGAACGACAGGGATTTGCGTAACATTGTGGTCGGCTTGCAGGGAAACGGTGTGCCACGAGAAGATGGCTTCGAGATTACGGCAGCGTCAGAAATCATGGCTATTATGGCTTTGAGCGAAAGCTTGGAAGATTTCCAAGAAAAAGTGCGAAGAATTGTGCTTGGCGTTACCATGGATGGTAGCCCCCTGACAGTGGCTGACTTAAAGGCTGAGGGCGCAGTTACTGCTCTCATGGTGGATACCTTGAAGCCAAACCTGGTTATGACCGCAGCGGGTACGCCAGCATTCGTGCATGCAGGCCCATTTGCGAACATTGCCCACGGGACCAACAGCGTGCTTGCCACAAAAATGGGGCTCACTTATGCCGATTACGTAATAACCGAGACTGGCTTCGGTTCTGATCTGGGTTTTGAAAAGTTCATGGACATCGTGGCTCGCCAGCACAATTTAGTTCCGGATGCGGTGGTGCTGGTGGTCTCCATTAGAGCCATAAAGCATCATGGTCAAGGGGAGGATTTGGAAGCCATCGACCGCGGTTTTGCCAATGTCCTGGCACATATTGAAAACATAAGAAACTTTGGTTACGATCCCGTGGTGGCCATCAACGTGTTCCCAGACGACACTGAAGAGGATGTAAAACACCTCGAAGAGCTACTTGATCAAACTCACGTGGAACATGCCGTGAGCACAGTGGCATTGAATGGTGCACAGGGTGGTATGGCTTTAGCTGAAGCAGTGGTGGAAAGGGCACAGAAGTTTGCAGGCGAACCAACCTATGTTTATGAACTTGAGGAAAGCATTGAGCAGAAGGTGGCAAAGGTTGCAGAAAAGGTTTACGGTGCGAAGGCTGTTGAGTTTACCGGTGAAGCGAAGAAAAAGCTCAAACTGGTGGACAAATTTGGTTTATCCCGGCTTCCCATTTGCATCGCGAAAACTCAGTATTCACTCAGTGATGATGCAAATCTTTTGGGCAAGCCAAAAAACTTTGTCATAACCATTAGGGACATAAAGATCTCTGCTGGGGCTGGTTTTCTGGTGCCCTTAGCAGGTAATGTGATGACCATGCCTGGACTTCCCAAAGTCCCGCAAGCTGAGGAAGTTACTGTAGACGAGAGAGGTAATATTCAGGGTCTTTTGGGATAAGGACAGATGCTGCTTTTTTGGTTAAGCACGCACTGTTCACACAGTGGTCTTTGGGGGCGGCAAACATGCCGCCCCAATGAGACCAAGAGGTGATTTACGTAAACCCATTGGTGAATGGGTAGAAGCATCTTGAGTTTTTCCTGAGTTTTCATTTCATTATCTTTTTCCTCTGTCCAACCAAGCCTCTTGGAAATACGGAGCACATGGGTGTCCACAGCAATATCGGGAATTCCCCAACCAAATGCACGCACTATGGCTGCACATTTTGGGCCAATGCCGGGTACCTCCGTTAGCTTCTTGGTGGTCTTTGGCACACCATATTTTTCAACGTAGCAGGCTGCATCCCTTACGTACTTGGCTTTTTGGCGGTAGAACCCCACTGGTTTTAATATGTTTTCAAGATCCGTTGGATGTGCCTGACACAGGTCTCGTACTGTGGGGTACTGGGAGAAAAGTTTGTCAGCCGTGGGATAAGTTATTTCGTCCTTTGTACGAGCGGAGAGTATGCAGCTAAGCAGTACTTTGGTTGGATCATTCCTGCCATATGGATCAAAAGGATATGTCCCCATGAGCAGGCGAACAACTTCTTGTGGTGGTGCGAACAGTTTGTGCATATTCATTTTTTTATCCTTTTAAGGATTATAATAGCACTAGAAAGAACGGGAGGTGACATTGGCTTGAACAACGAAAGATTGGGGACACGTGAGATCACTTTAACTGCACTATCAGCTGCTTTTGTTACCGTGGCAACCATGCTCATACGTATCCCTCATCCGCTGACTAAGGGCTACATAAACATTGGTGACGCGGCTGTGATCGCCGTAGCCATGGTACTTGGTAGGCGTTTGGGGTGGCTTGCAGGCGGCTTGGGCAGTGCTTTGGCTGACCTACTTGGGGGGTATGCTCACTGGGCACCATGGACTTTTGTCATTAAGGCACTGGAGGGCTACATCGTGTCAACAAGCGATGCAAGAGCAAAGTTTGATTGGCGCTGGGTTGCTGGACCCGCGGTCATGGTTTTAGGTTATTTTTTGGTGGAGATTTTCATGTACGGCATGCCAGCTGCCTTGGCTGAAATCCCTGGTAATGCTTTTCAGGGGTTAGTGGGTGCCGTTGTGGGTCCGTTGCTTGGTAAAGCGTTTGCAGGAGCATTGGGAGGTGTAAGCAGATAATGACAACCGAGGAAATCATGGAACTGGCAATGGAAATGTCAGAGTTGGAGGTAGAACCTGCTGATTCAAGCATTTACGTTGAGGGTAAGAACATCAAAAATGTTTTCTTTGGCATTGATATTGGTGTGGAGGAGCTTGTCTGGGCAAAGCAACAGGGGTTTGACTTGGTCATTGCACATCATCCGCCCAGCGCGGCGCTGCGGTATGAGGATATTTACAAAAGGCATGCCACCTTCATGATGCAAGCGGGCATACCCGCTGAAGAGGCGCATCAGGCTGTGGCTGAGAAACTGACTGATCTGCACATTCAATCCAAGACAGAGAACTTCACTCGTGTTGTGGGCATGGCAAAACTCCTTAACATGCCATTTATGAACATTCATGTTCCCATTGACGAGATTACCCGTAAGACCTTTCAAAGGGTCATTGATGCCATGCTACCCGCTACTGTTTCTGACCTTGTTTACGAGATGAACAAGATTGAACCCTTTCCGCACAGCCATGTAAAAGTGGAGGCTATCATGGGCGACCCGGAGCAAAGGGTTGACAGATTGCCTGTTCTCATAGGAGCTTTCACCAATGGTGGTTACAGCATCGCAAAAGTGTGGTTCGACCATGGGTTCCCGGGTTTGGTTTACATGCACATTGCACCCGGGGAATTCCAAAAAGTGAAGGCGGAGTTTCCTGATAGGGCATTGGTGCTCACAGGGCACATGCCAGGGGACTACGTGGGTGCTTTGATTTTCCTAAAGGAGCTCAAGAATAAGGGCATTAACGTGGTTTCCGTTGGTTTTTCTGAGCTTGTTTGAGGTCACAGGAACAAGTTAAGGTACCAATTGTAAATGTAACTTCCAAGGAAGTACGTAATCAGGGTTCCGGCAAACATGATTGGGGCGAAAGGCAAGGGCGACTTTCGCCCCAGTTTATTTAGACCCATCAAGGTTAAGCCGATCACTGTCCCCAAGGCGTAAGTTAACACAAACCACACAAGAAGCAAATGAGGTGGAACCATTAAACCCACAGCAGCTGCGTAAAAGACGTCTCCTATGCCAAACCCATCAGGCACGATCAAATGTATGATTAGGTGAACCAAGAATAGTGCTAAAGCGCCTACAACGATGGACCACTCATGCATGAAAGCTCTACACAGTATGAGAATGCCTATTAGCGGTAGAATGAGCACTTCTGGAATGAGCATGGTCTGAAGGTCAATCCAACTTAGCGGGAGTGAGAAGCACACGAAAACTATGAAAAAGATCATTTCAGGCATGGGCAGGAAACTTGCAACAGCGAACAGTAAACCAGTAATGAATTCCACTACGGGATACTGCCAGGATATGGGCTCACCGCAGTACCTGCATTTCCCTCCCAGAAACAAGTAAGAAAGTATGGGTACGAGGTCCCACGGTGCTAACTTGTGGTTGCATTTTGGGCAATGACTTGCCGGAAAGACAATACTTTCACCACTTGGAATTCTGTAAATGACCACGTTCAGAAACGAACCTACCACGGTGCCCACAACAAAAAACAGTAAAGCGGTTAACCACATGGGATAATTGTAACTTGTATGGTGGGAAACAAGATGGTACTAAGGCTGTATGTTGGAGAAGCAGAAAAACTGGAGAAGAGCCTTATTAAAGAAGGGGCTCAAAAGCAAGGAAACAACCTAGCTCTTAACGGTGTTACCTTAAGCCTGTATAAAAGAAAGTTAGTCATAAATGCGGAAGATCATGCTTTGGCAAGACACATTGTTGGCTTTTTAACCCCCATAAAGCCACATGGCGGATCTGACGAAGCTGGAAAGGGAGACCTTTTTGGACCATTAGTAGTTGCAGGGGCTTTTTTGGAAGACCAGTTAGCAATGCGCCTTGC
This sequence comes from Coprothermobacter sp., assembly GCA_012842545.1. GTDB lineage: Bacteria > Coprothermobacterota > Coprothermobacteria > Coprothermobacterales > Coprothermobacteraceae > Coprothermobacter. Next base: position 228 of record DUSQ01000003.1, on the reverse strand, counting down.
CATTGACAGCAAGGAGCTATCCAATGGAGCAGTGGAAAGACTTGCTCGTTTTTTAAGAACGCATGGCGATTTTGTGGTGGAGCAAATGGCACCAAGTGAACTTACATCTAACATGAACAGCATCCTTCTTAGGCTTCATCTGGCAGCCTATGAAAAGCTGGGGTGTAAAAAACCATTTTACGTGGATGATTTTGGAGCCGCAACACAACTTCGTAGCAAGGGACTTGT
>DUSQ01000022.1 GCA_012842545.1 Coprothermobacter sp. | reverse complement strand
ACACTGGTAAAGAAGGAGGACTTGGCACCTTTATCGCAAGCTGTCCAGACAGGCTTTTCTTGACCAGTTATGTACAAGTAGCGCAGAGTCAAGGCTTCGAACCCAGGATAGGGCACAGCGTCGAGCACACTTAAGTACGCTCTTGTAACCTCTGTTACGGTCCCGTTATGAACACGCTCCACCTTAAACGAGGGATAACTTTCCAAAGCCAGACGGTCTATGTCCGAAGCCACCCGGCTAAAAGGAATACCCAGTGTCATGAAAAGCATAACAGCAAGCAAGACAACATTTTCAATCTTCTTTTTCATACCGTTAGTATTCTATACCACCTTAACAAAATAACCTATGCAGTTGCTATAGAATGTAAGCGATGGTCATAAGTTTGGCTGTGGTGGTTAAAAAGCTTTTGGTGGTTTAAAGCCACCAAATGGAGGTCGATAAGAACATGGGAATAAAACTTCACGATCAGACCCTTAGAGACGGACATCAGTCTCTGCTTGCTACGAGACTGCGCACGGAAGACATGCTGGATGTTGTTCCTCTCATGGACGAGGTGGGATTTTTTTCTGTGGAAGTGTGGGGCGGAGCAACCTTCGATGCTGCTATGAGATACCTCAACGAAGACCCCTGGGAAAGACTCCAAATACTTCGAGAAAAGTTCAAAAAGACCCCACTGCAGATGCTACTAAGGGGCATGAATTTGGTTGCTTATCGCAACTTTCCAGACGACGTGGTAGAAGAGTTTGTTCGCTTGTCACGGAAGAACGGCATTGATAACTTTCGGATTTTCGATGCCTTAAATGACCTGAGAAACCTGGAAGTGCCCATAAAAGCCGTAAAGAAATATGGCGGACATGCACAGGGTGCCTTGTCCTACACGGAGAGCCCAGTACACACAGTGGAGTACTACGTGGAGAACTTCAAGAAATTAGCAGAAATGGGCTGTGATTCCTTGGTGATTAAGGACATGGCTGGGATCATCTCACCGAAACGCGCAAAAGACATCATTGAAGGAGTAAAGGCGGCAGGCATCGATTTACCACTGGAACTGCACTCCCACTGCAGCAGTGGTATGACGGAAATGGCATACATGGAAGCGGTGCATGCGGGCATAGATATTTTGGACACGTGCATGTCACCCTTCGCAAATGGTGTTTCCCAGCCACCCACTGAATCAATTGTTGCCGCTTTGCAAGGCACTCAGTGGGACACAGGATATGACCTAAAACTGCTTATGCGCATCAGGGAAAAGCTCATGGTGGTGTGGAACAAATACAGCCACCTACACGAGGAAAGCCTACTTAGGCCTGATCCGGGCGTGTTGGAATACAAAATACCCGGTGGCATGATGAGTAACATGCTCTCCCAGCTCAGGAACATGAACGCTCTGGATAAATTACCCCAAATACTGCAGGAAGTACCAGTGGTTTGGAAAGAGTTCGGTTACCCACCTTTGGTTACACCCATGAGTCAGATTGTGGGCAGCCAGTCAGTGGCAAACATCATAGGTGGAGAACGCTACAAAATTGTGCCCAAGGAAACCAAGGATTATTTAAGGGGCATGTACGGAAAACCGCCTGCCCCCATAGATGAAGACGTACTGCAAAAGGTATTCGGCCCAGGCTGGAAGGACCAAATAATCACGGTGAGACCAGCCGACCTGCTGGAACCTGAGCTGGAGCGGCGGCGCGATGAACTGAAGAAAATGGGCCTACTCAAAAAGGAAGAAGACGTGCTCACCTACACCATTTTCCCCGACGTCGCACTAAGGTTCTTCAAAGGCGAGATTGAGCCTGAGTTCACATCCAAAGACCTGCCACTTAAAAAGAAAGTGTTTGAAGTGGACATAGGTGACGCCACCTACAAAGTAAGACTGAATTAAGCTAAAACAAGAGGAGGCTGCTAGTGCTGCTAGTGCTGCCAGTACGAGGTCATTGTCATTGATCCCGCAGTATTTCGTGGCCGGCAGCCTCCCCGTTCTCCTCCTCATCTTCTTCCTCCATGAGATCCAAAGGTGAACAACCTAGAACCTGCGCAATTTTGAATACGGTGTTCACCCCGGCTCCTCTTTTTCCGCCCAGGATGCGATACAAGTGACTGGGATCCACACCAGCTTCCAGAGCCAATCGGTATAAACTCCAACCGCGTTCCACACACATGTGAATGAGCTTTTTTCTGTTTAGTTTCATAGTCCGTTCCTTACTCCTTTCGCCTTTTTGGCATAGAACTCACAGAATAAAACTTGGTCTACAGGCTATAGGATAGCATACAAATGTATGCCTATACTACTAACATGTTCACAAAAACAGGAGGTGAGTTTAGAAATGGAAGAAGTCAAGAGAACCGTGAGAATCGTGTGGCTGAACAGTGAAGGAAAAAAGCGCCTTTGGTCACTGAACAACATTGACCCCACGGCATCGGCTACCGCCATCATGGAACTGGCAGATGCCTTGGGCACGCTGACCACCCGATTAACAAAGGGTGTACAGCTCATGGTAGTAAGCAATTTACTCCCGTAACCAACTGAAGAAAAAAGAAAGGAGGAATGATGCACATGGTTACATTGAATCTGAGTTTTAAGACGGACATGGACAAAACCATGGTTCTAAGAATCCCCGACCCGGTGATGGATCTAACCACGCAGCAAATACAAGAGGCTGCCGATGCCATAGTGGCAACAGGTGTACTTAGGAGCGAAAAACTGGGAAAACCAGTACAGCTTATTGACGCAAATTACGTAGAACGCATTGCCACAGACATGCTGCCTTAGCACAAAGTGAAGTCGCATTCCGCACTCTTTTGTTTCGAGGCATGAGTAGGGAGCCGGTTGGCTCCCTACTCCCCTTTTAGACGCACTTGCGGGCTTGCATGTGCCCGCAGAAGGAGGTAAAGACACCATCATGGACATTATTGAGATAGTTGGCAGTTTGGGTTTTCCCATAGCCGTGGCTGCCTACTTCATCGTGGAGATAAACAAAACCCTGGCGCAGCTTTTGCTTGCCATTAAGGACCTCTCTCAGGAGATCGCTCTATTAAAGGAGGCTGTGAGAACCAATGTGGGAATTGACACCTGATACGAAAATACTAAGTGAAAGCGAGCTTACTTGGTTTCAGCTACAAAAGGGGCTGAAAGGCACGCCCATGGAAGTGTTTGCACCAACTTTTGTTTGCGCTGAAAAACTCAGCGGAGTAAATGCCTTGCTGCTTACCAGTGTGGCAGTACTGGAAAGCGGATGGGGTAAATCAGCTTTAAGCAGGCGCACTAAAAACTTGTTCGGCTTTCAGGCTTATGATAGGAACCCCTCAGGAGCAAAAGTGTTTAGCAGTTACGAAGAAGGTATTTTCTTCGTAGCAGATTACATTAGAACAAGATATGCAACAGCAGGAGGTGCTTACTACAGAGGGGGTACATTGAAAGCTATGGGAAGTTTGTGGGCCAGCGATCCACAGTGGACACAAAAAGTATGCAGCGTTGCAACAACACTGCGGCGACGTGCCCAATAGTGAAAACCCACAAAAAAGAGGAAGGGGCTCCATCCTTAGGAGAAGGAGCCCCTTCTTCCTGTGCACATGACTTCCCCGTAACGTATATGGGAACGAAGAGTGGCAGCCAGTTAAGGCTTAGAACTGCACCTTGGGAACATTTTGAGCATCCTGTTCGGCTTGATAGTACTCGGCAGGCTTCAAACCCATGGGGCCAGCTAACAGGTTGTAAGGAAACATTTGAATGGTTTGGTTGTACATCATCACAGTATCGTTATAAGCCTGCCTGGCATAGGCAATCTTATTTTCTGTGCTGGTGAGTTCTTCTTGAAGACGCAGGAAGTTTTCGTTGGCTTTGAGCTCGGGGTAACTTTCTGCCAATGCAAACAGACGACCCAAAGCCTGCGTTAATTCCCCCTCAGCTCTACCCATTTCTCCTGGCGTGGTCGCTGACATGGCCTTATTTCTGGCGTTAACGACCCTTTCGAAGGTTTCCTTTTCGTGAGAGGCGTAACCTTTTACCGTTTCAACCAAGTTTGGTATTAAGTCGTGCCTCCTCTGAAGTTGAACTTCAATTTGATGCCAAGCGTTTTGTACACGGTTTTTAAGCTGGATTAAACGGTTGTAAATCCAAATAACGATGAGTACTAAGACCAGAAGTACGATCCAAATCCACATACGGCATCACCTCCATGACGTATAATAACATAAACCATGAAGAAAACATCGCTGCTTCAAGCAAGTTTTTCGTTGCAACGCCCTCACCATGAACACAGCACTTACATTTTTGAGAACGGTAAAGCGCAACGAAGCAGAACTGGGGTGAAGTAGGTAAAAACACATGAGTCTTAGAGTAAGATACTGGATTGTCGCTATTGTCCCCCTGCTCTTAGCTGTTTTTCTCATAACTTGGCTTTTTTCCACCAACATGTGGAACATTTACCTACAGGAAAGGGAGACCAAGCTTCAGGGGGTGCTGAATCTGATGGTAAAGAACTTCGAAGCAGTAGCCCCACAGCAAGATAAGGATTCGCTAATTACCAATGCCTTGAAAGGTGATATGCAGCTTCAAGAAGAAGCCCGAGTCCGGCTCAATGCCGCTTTGCTCCCCTATAATCAAGCACTGCAGAACGCCATGCCCACGCTGGGACTGTCCTACTCAATTTCTTTGCTGGGCGGGCCCATTGCTGAGGTGAAAAACCCTGAAGCAGAAGGGAAAACCCGTATTGAGATCTCTGCACCCATTTACTGGGGTGGTGAGCAGATTGGCGCTGCCAGAATTTGGGAAACCGCAGACGACCTCAGAGCCAGCTTCACCAAAACAAGAAACACTGTACTGGGAGCCGTAGGTGGCATTCTCTTGCTGGCTGTCATATTGGCTTTCTTCGTCATTGAGAGTGTGAACAGGGACATTGTTAATTTGGTAAAACAGCTGCCTTCTTTGAAAGAAAGCCAACTTCCTTTGGACACCTTCAAAGGGGAAATAGGCCTCATTGCCAGCACAGCAAACGAACTTGCTGCAGAGCTTAAAGAGCGAACCCAGGCATTGAACGCTGTCATGGAAAACAGTCCTGTGGGGCTGGCGTTGGTAAAAAACGGTGAAATCATACTTACGAACCCCATTATGGAAAAACTGTTACCCGATTTAGAAAGCCGCATATCTGCTGACACACCGGATTATTACCATGAGAACGTAAAAACCAACGACAGGAACATCTCATTGACGTTCTTGAGGGTGTCTGACGAGGAGCTCATCGCAGTGGCGGAAGACCTAACTGACGTCATAAACATGAGGGAAGCCATGGCACTTCAGGAGAGGTTAGCAGCCTTGGGTAGGTTCTCTGCGGGTATTGCCCATGAGATAAGAAACCCATTGACAGCCATTAGAGGCTTTTCGCAGATGATATTGAAACACGGTAGCCAGGAGGACAAAGCTTACGCGGAGAAAATCCTGCGAGAGCAAGAACGCGTTGAAAAGCTGGTAAAAGACATGCTCGTTTACGCCAAACCCAGAACGGCTGAAAAAAAGCCCATAAAGCTTTATGAGTTTGTGGCTCAGCACTTTGCAGATAACCCACAAGTCAAACTGGATATTCCCCAAAATCTGGTGTGGAGCTTGGATGAAGAGTATTTACTGCAAATACTGAGTAACTTAGTGGGCAACGCATTTGATGCAGGAGCCACGGAAGTGTCAATTGAGGCAAAGAAAGAAGGTTCAAGCTTGATCCTCACGGTGGCGAACAACGGTCCGCCCATACCTCAGGAAGACTTAGGAAAGATTTTTGAACCCTTTTATACCACAAAGAGCACAGGCACGGGTCTGGGACTTGCCATTGTGAGGAGTGCCGCAGAGATACAAGGGGGGAGCATATCTGTGAAACAGACGGAGGAGAAAACGATCTTTGAAATCGTCTTTTCTAACGGCTCAGTGACCCAGGGTAATAGTTAGCGTGCGGTAATGGTGGCGTAGCGGCAATGACTGGAATGAACAAGCTCATGTACCTGATAATGTTTGTTACGGTGTGCATTTTTGTGCTGCTGCTACCCCTAATGGACTACATCCCCAGAAACAGCTGGGCAGTGAAGCTATCAGATGTGCCAGTCTTTGCACCACCACCTGCTCAGGAGAAGACCAGGATCATCTTTGCAGACCGAGTGGAAGAAACTGCAAAACAGGAAAGCGACCTGGAATCGCACATAAGGGTCCCTATTACGTGGACCAAAGAGCAGATTGTGGTGAACATGCTCACAGGTGCCCATGCCGGCATTAACAACTTCAGAAGCAACAGCAGCTTACCATACCTTTATACGCTGAGTCACTTGGATGGATATGCCACTCTGAGCAATATTCCTGAGAACCTTGGTTTCCTGAACCGACTTGCCAAAGGTGAAAAGCTGGAAATCACCTTCGTGGATGCCGTAACTGAGCTGCAGCCAGGTGACATTGTGTTGGAAATAAACCATGGGAGGGTAAATTTGTACGGGTTGGTACTGGTAAAGGAAAAGCTACCCGCGAAAACCAGTGTAAAAATGCAGGTTTACGACGTGATGCCGCTAATTTCCAATTTAGCTGGCATACCATATCCACCCGGTTGCATTGGCAGTGTGCCTTGGGAGATATTTCCCTTTGACATGGAACTAAAAGCTTATCGTAATTTCTTCTTATTAAGGCAAAAACTGGTACTTGCAGACGGGTTTTCCACCTCCTTGTTTGGTACGAGCGACCTAAGTGACATTGACAGCTACAAACCTGGTATTAGTTACTACAAAGGCGACTACGAAAAGACATTCCAAGAAGAACAGCAGATGATCAACCAAGCCATGAATCAAATTGAAAGCACGGCAAGAAAGAAATGGCTACTGGACCTATCTCAGCGCTGGTACTGGTTTGTACTTGGTGCGCTCTTCTTAGCTTGGCGGTTTAATGTAAGAATGATACCAGTAACTGTTGGGCTAATGATTCTCTCTGCTTTGCTGGGCGGTTTCATGTTCAAATTCACACCACTTTTCCTGGTAGGCCCCGCATTGGCCACAGTGCCCATGGCCCTTTTGTTCCCCGACATGGACACGGAATCCATATTCTACATGTCAGCAGCAGTGGTACTCATTTGGATGGGACTGTTCGGAGCAAGAAGGACGCTGATAGTGACCAGCTCAATTAGCACGTACTTACTGTGGTCATCGTTTTCCGTGGCACTTGTAGCTGGGACTTTCACCGTGGTAAGGAGGTGGCATGATATATGGAACTAAGAGTGGGTACTAGCGGCTTTTCTTATCAAGATTGGGTAGGAAACGTCTATCCGGAAACGCTGAAAAGGACCCAATGGTTTGATTACTATGCTGAGTTTTTCAATACGGTGGAAATAAACAGTAGTTTCTACGCCATACCAGGCAAGAAAACCATTGACAGTCTGTGCCAAAGAGCACCCAAAGACTTCCTCTTTACCGTGAAGATGTACCAGGAGATTACTCACAAGAGAAACCTGGAGCCCTTACCTCAGATGCTAGAAGCGGTGGGTGGCATACCCCAGCACGGTCACAAAGTTATGCTGCTCCTTCAGTTTCCTTACTCTTTTCACAAGACTGCCGAAAACGTGAGTTACCTGCGGAAAGTCTTGGAAGCCATACCTTTTGAAAAGGCTGTGGAAATGCGACACCCAGCTTGGTTTGATGAAGACTTTGCCAAAATGGCAAAGGACTTAAGCTTTATACCAGTTTCGTTGGATTCACCATACCTAAAGAAAATCATCCCAACGGAAACAGTGTACATGCGTTTTCATGGTAGAAACGCTGAAAAATGGTGGCAGCACGAGGAAGCATATGAACGGTATGATTACCTTTACAGTGAGGAAGAGCTGTCTGACATTCTAAAAGAGCTAAAACAGACAAGAAGCGACAGGTATTTGCTATATTTCAATAACCATTATCAGGGAAAGGCTTTTAAGAATGCCCAAATGTTACTGGGATTATGGAATACAGACTGATACCGAAGGCGCTTGATCTAAAGCCCAACCAAAACGTTGCTCTGATATCGGTGGATGCACTTGATGAGCGCGATGCTTACAACCTGGTGGTCAGTTTTCTAAATGAGGTGGGGACCTACGGTTGGCTGCTTTTGGTTACAAGCAAACCACAGTTGTGGCATGAACAGCTCAAAGATAAGGACATCATGCACAGAACCATAATAACCAGGATGTCACGCTTGCGTAGTGTGAGAAGCACGACCTTGGACAGAGTGTTCGTCATACCCACACCGAAACATTTGGAGTCCTACTTGGTAGAGGCGTACTACTTACTGCCGGAAAATGGCAGAGTGGAAGTACTGTTACCCTTTGAACAAGAGCTTGTGGAACGCTACAGGAAAACACTGATGGAGCAATCTTCCCGTAATAGCTTACCACTTCTACTTAAACTGGGCTTTGTGAACCCCTATGTGGTGCTAAAGAGTGTGGGTAAGGAATCTTTGGCAGTGGCAGTGGGTACTAAGAAAGAGCCAACGCCTGATTTTGATGATGAGATAGCCTACTAAGAGATGAAACCGCCTGAAACTTCGAGCACACTGCCGCTTATGTAGCTGGCCTCGTCGGAAAGCAAGAATGCAACAGCAGATGCAACTTCTTCAGGCTGAGCCAATCGGCCCAAGGGGATTCGCTCGCACAATTGAGCAATTTCCTCTTCTGTGAAATGACTTAGCATCATGTCAGTGTGCACTACACCCGGAGCCACGCAGTTTACACGCACATTGCTGGGACCGAGCTCTTTTGCCAGTGACCTGGTGAAACTGATGATACCACCTTTTGTGGCAGCATAGACAGCTTCACAGGAGCCTCCATAGAGGCCCCAAATGGAAGAAATGTTCACAATGGATCCAAAATTGCGAACCACCATGCCTTTAGCGATTTCCCTGGTAAGCACTATGACCGACTCCAGGTTGGTGCGCAAAACTTCATCAAGTTCCCTTTCCTCTTCCTCAGTAAGCAGTTTGTAATGCGACACACCCGCATTGTTCACTAAATAGTCGATGGGCCCCACGTTGGCTTTTGCATCAGTAGTAGCCCTTAATAGGCTCTCGCGATCAGTCATATCCACCTTTATGGGCACCACCGTTAGGTGAGCATCCCTTGCCCACTCAAGCAGTTCTTCTACTTTATCCACTCTTTGCCTGTAAAAGAAAGCCACCTTAAGCCCCTCTTGAGACAAGCGCCTGACCACGGCAGCGCCTATGCCACGTGAACCCCCAGTTACTAATGCCGCCTTGCCCGTGAATTTCATCATGCCCCTCTAACGTGACAAAATGAGCTGTGGTTTGAAGCGTTCCCAGTATTGACGCAGATACTGACCAGTATAGGAATGCTCCTGTTTCACCAGCTCTTCAGGGGTACCAGCAAAGATGACATAGCCACCTTCATCTCCACCCTCGGGTCCCAGATCCACAATGTAATCAGCGTTCCCCACCACGTCCAGGTTGTGTTCCACCACAATGACTGTATTTCCCTGATCCACCAGTTTATGGAGTACCTGCAGGAGCATCTCCACATCGTAGCTGTGCAGGCCAGTAGTGGGTTCATCCAAGATGAACACGTAATCCTTAGCTCTGGACTTGAGAAAGGTGGCTAACTTCACGCGCTGCGCCTCACCGCCACTAAGCGTGGGAGCAGGCTGCCCCAGCTCGATGTAACCCAAACCCACGGCCTGAAGCACTTCAAGGCCTCTTCTTATGGCAGGAATGTTCTCAAATACCTCCAACGCCTCATCAACGGTGAGCTCCAGCACATCTGCAATACTGAGTCCCTTGTACTTAACCTCCAGGGTCTCTTTGTTGAAGCGTTTACCGCCACACACCTCACAGGTTACATAAACATCAGGTAGAAGCGCCATCTCCACTTTGGTTTGCCCTTCACCTTTGCAGGCTTCGCACCTGCCACCACCTCTACTGCTGGGCACGTTGAAGGAGAAGCGGCTTGCTTTGTAGCCTCGCTCCTTGCTTTCCCTTAAAGAAGCAAAGAGTTCACGTATGGGCGTCCACACACCGGTATAGGTGGCTGGGTTACTGCGCGGAGTACGACCGATGGGACTTTGGTCAACCAAAACGGTGTGCTTCACATCCCCCTGGATTTCCAAATTCCTCAGGCGCACACCGGTCACTTTTCTTCTGCTTTGATAGTTCTCCAGTGCCTTATAAAGAGTATCGATGACCAATGAAGACTTTCCAGAGCCAGAAACGCCCGTAACCACGGTGAAACAACCCAAAGGAAAACTTACATCGATGTGCTTAAGGTTGTTCAAGGACGCGTCTTGAACCCGTATCCAACCTTGGGGCGGACGCCTTTTTTGGGTAACTTGTATTTGCTTGCGGCCGGAAACATAGAGGCCCGTTAGGGTATCAGCTTTGTTGAGCTCAGCAGGGCTGCCCTGAAAGACCACTTCCCCACCCCTTTTGCCAGCATAAGGTCCCAAATCGATTACGTGATCTGCTGATTCAATGATGTCGTTGTCGTGTTCCACCACAACCACGGTGTTACCCTCATCGCGAAGAGAACGAAGTATGGAAACCAGCCGTTCTGTGTCACGGCTGTGAAGCCCAATGGACGGCTCATCTAGGACATAAAGCACACCAGTTAAACCGCTACCTAACTGGGAGGCTAACCGCACACGCTGAGCCTCGCCACCACTAAGCGTGTCCATGCGGCGGTTTACCTGGATGTAGTCCAAACCAATGTTCACCACAAAATTCACCCTTTTAATGAGCTCCTGCATGATGGGCTGAGCCACTTGGCTTCGGGCACCTGTGATCCGAAGGCTCTTAAGCCAAATCAAGAAGTGCTTGAAGTCCATACTGCTCACTTGGTAAATGTTCAGCCCATCGATTTCCACCCACAGCGCTTCAGGCCGGAGACGAGCACCGCCGCATGCGTCACAGGGCACTTCTTCCACATAACGGTAATACCAGTTGAAAACATCTTCGCTTTCTGTTTCATTTATGCGCCGTTCAATTTCTGGTAATACGGGTCTGAACTGCACACGTATTTCACGACCATTTTCTAAATGAATGGGCAGTTTGATGCGGCCGAAGCCTTTTCGTAGAATGCCCTCTTTCACATCTTCAGGAAGGTCTTTAAAGGGCTTCTTCAAATCAATGTGAAACTCACGTGCCAGAGCATAAAGCATTTGCTGGTAGAACTCGTTATCACGATAGGGAATAATGGCTTCCAGCAGCGGGCTTTCGTGGTCTACTACCAAATCCTCAGAAGCTTTGGTCTGAAACCCCAATCCATTGCAAACTTCGCAAGCACCATAGGGGGAGTTAAAGGAAAACAGCCTTGGTGAAAGCTCGGGCAGTGTCCGTCCACAAATGGGACAAGCCATCTGCTGGCTGAAATACTCCTTCCCCTCTTCTGTCATGATCGCCACAACACCTTCTGCCAGCTGGAAAGCCTGTTCCACGGCATCAGCAATTCTGGAACGGTTCTCAGCCTTAACTGTGAGTCTGTCAGTTACTACTTCCAATGTGTGCCGCTGATTCTTATCAATTTCCACAGGTTCATCCACGTCGTAAAGAATGTCGTCAAGGAACAGTTTGGTATAGCCCATTTTAGCTATTTGTTCGATGAGTTTCTTTTGCTCTCCTTTTTTCCCGCGCACCACAGGTGCAAGCACGTAAATACGTTCACCTTCATAGTTTGTAAGTACCTTATCCACGATTTCGTCCACAGTGACTGGTAGCATGGGGATGTGGTGTTCAGGGCAGTATGGCACACCAACATGAGCAAAGAGCAAACGTAGGTAATCATAGATTTCTGTCACAGTACCAACAATGGACCGCGGGTTATGAGATGCTGTTTTTTGCTCCACTGAAATGGCTGGTGGTATGCCCTCGATGTAGTCCACATCGGGTTTTTGCATGATACCCAGAAACATCCTGGCATAACCACTCAACGATTCAATAAAACGTCTGTGAGCTTCGGCATAAAGCACGTCAAAAGCCAAAGTGGACTTACCGCTACCAGAAATACCGGTAACCACGATAAACTTTTCTCTGGGTATGTTCAGAGAAAGGTTCTTGAGATTGTGATGCCTTACTCCACGGAGTACGATTTCTCGTTCCATAATGGTTCCTTGGTTTGTTCCACACACCACGTACTAAGTACGTGGCATAGCTTGCTGAGCTTTTTAACATCGGACAACGACGGCTCCTGCTCAATACCAAATTCAATGGAGCCACGCAGTTTTCTTATTTCCAGCGAGGTTTTGTAAATCTTAGCACTCTTTCTAAGGTGCCTCGAACCCAGCCTCCAAATCGTTTCATCAGCTTGGACTGGTTCATCTAAAAACAGCATGACTGCGTACATGGCGCCGGTGTAAAAACGGTTCGCAGCTGCCCTGAGAGCACCATTTTCTAAGAGCAAACCACCTTCGTAAAAGGCTGATTGTATGAGTGTAAGAAGTTTTTCCCGATTCACCATTTCCGAGAGTATTATAAGCTGAAATACGTTAAATCACTTAAAAATAGGTTTAATTCCTGGAATACGTGGGTATAATTCATGCGAGGTGATAAATGTTGGCTGTTAGTGTAAGCGACACCATGCGCAACGTCAGGCTAAAAACTTTTTTACTCATGATATGGTTTGGAGCGTTAGTACTGGGACTGGGATGGGTAATTGGTTACTTATTTGGCAATGTGACCTTGTGGATGACCATAGCGTTGGTCATGGCGCTAGGCCAAATTTGGATAAGCTACTGGTACTCGGATAAGATTGTTCTTACCATGACAGGTACAAAACTGGTTGACCCGAACCAGTCGTTGGAAGCGAAAATGCTGTACGACATTGTGGAAGAACTTAGCATTGCAGCTGGTTTGCCCATGCCCAAGGTGGGCATCATGGAAACCATGGAACCCAATGCTTTTGCCACGGGAAGGGATCCTGATCATGCTGTGGTAGTCGCCACACGTGGCATATTGAGGCTCCTTAACAGAGAGGAACTAGCGGGTGTCATAGCTCACGAGCTTAGCCACATAAAACACAGGGATGTTTTGCTCACAAGCATGGCTGCCACCATGGCGCTCATGATTTCTTACCTGGCGAATCTGTCTTGGCGAATGATGTTCTGGGGCGGTTTTGGTGGAGATAGGGACGACAGAAACTCCAATCCCATCATCATGATCATTGGGTTGCTACTCATATTCCTGGCTCCGCTGGCTGCCACATTGATTCGTTTGGCTGTGAGCCGAGAAAGAGAGTTCATGGCAGACGCTGGAAGTGCCCAGATCACAAGAAACCCTGAGGCGCTGGCAAGTGCTTTGGAAAAGCTGGAGATTTACGGCAAACAGATGCCTAAAAGCCAGCTTGCACAAACAAACCCTGCTTTTGCCGAGCTCTTCATAGTTAACCACTTAAAAGGCGACTGGATGACCAATTTGTTTTCCACGCACCCACCCACAGAGGAACGCATAAGAAGACTGCGTAGCATGACTGCTTATTAAATCGGTACGCTTTAGCAGAAAAATAATACGGATGGCGGAGCGGCTTGTTGAGATTAAACTTCTTAGCCGCTACCGCCCAATATTTGCTCTAGTATTGGTACTACCTGTTTCTTGCGGCTGACCACGGAAGGCAAGTATTCTGTGCCGTCTTTGAACGGTTTTCCCCAAACCATTTGTGCAAGATGACGCTGACCGAAAGCAAAAAGAAGAGTGCCTTTCTTTGTGATGTCGGTCAGCATGAACAACGCCAGATCCAAGCCCTCCCTTTCCAATTTCTCAGTCATGACTTTTTCTATGGCATCTCGCATTGTGGGAGCCAAAGACGAACCTTCAGGAATTTCTATTTGAGCAATGCCCACCCTTACTTTGCCAAATGTGAAAAGCTTGAAATCTTTGGTCAAGGCTGAAGGATCTCGCAAAATGGCTTGCACACGAGCTTGAAAAAGGCGTGATGCCAACTCATCACGGGAAAGAAAGCTCCTTTCCTCCAAGTACTGGGAAATGTCCACATCCAACGGCGTTGTGGTGACCGACTGCAGGTTAAGGGTGTCACTGACCAAACCACCTAAGAGAAGAGTTGCCACATGATGGCCCATTTGAACCTCCTGGCGCACATATTCTCGAGCCACCAACGTGGACGTTGATCCCACCGGTTCGATGATTATTCTCACGGGCTCCTCAGTGGTGAACGCCCCGAGGCGGTGATGATCAATGATGGCAACTACTTGCGCCTCTTGGAGTCCATCAACAGCTTGAGCCGGTTCATTGTGATCCACCAAGACCACTTTCTTACGGGGCGGACTGGCTAAATCAGCCAGCTCCACCAAGCCGTGAAAGCTTCCATCTTCCTCTACCACGGGAAAATACCTGTGACGATGAAGGTTCGAAAGGCGCCGCAGAAAGTCCAAGCCATCCTGGGGAGAGACGGTAACAGGATTCACATTCATGGCTTCTTTTACTGTGAAAGCCATGAACATGAGTCGAATGGTGTTGTAGGTATGGAGAGAGGAAGAGAAAACCACAATACCCGCGTCCGCCAATTGATTCAGATCTTTTTGGGAAGGAGAAAGACCCATGGTGAAAATGACACCTCGCACATGGCGCTTTATGAGTACGGGAAGTAAATCCCAGCGGTCGCCCATGATAACCACGTTGTTACTGCGTACGCGGTCACCCGCCGTTTCAGAGGATGAAGCTAGTACCAGAGGAATACCCTCCAGGGCGTGCGGAGTCGTGAGAAACCGACCTGGAATGGTTTTCAAAAGCACCTCAGGTTCCAGTCGCACCGTGACCTCTTCTTCAAAGAGCTCCCTTTGTATGACCCGGAATAGATCTTTCTCGGTGACAATACCCAGAAGTTTGTTCGACTTTAAAATGGGAATGACTTTTTGTTTTTCGAGCAATTTTGAAGCCTCTAAAAAGGTGGTGCTTTCATCCACAGAAGTAAGATGTTTTGATAGATCAGCGGCTGTTAACCTAAGAGAGCTGAGCAGCGGTGGCATTTCGGTGTTAGCAAGCTGGAAAAGTTCTAATGTTTCATCGTTTGGCTCACCTGCGCGAAAAGCAACGTATTCACCCGGTTTCAAAGCCGCATAACCCACAGCCGAAACCACAGAATCAGTATCAGGATTCTTATGACCCACCACATGCACCATGTCCCTGTTCATATTGGTGTTCATGTTGTCATCCCTATCCCTATGACTTTGCGCATCCAACATGTCACATATTTTAATTTAGCCGTGGCAGTATTAAGCCAATTGATCATAAAGCGTCAGCATGTGTTAACATATGCCGCGGAGGTGATGTCATGTTCTTTTTGGGAAAGTGGCTTGCGAACTTTGTAGTACTTGCCTTAGTAAGCCTTGTGTATAAAGGGCTGATTTACGAGAATTTGACAGCGATGATTTTGGGTTCACTGGTGTTAACAGTGGCACAGCATACCATAAAACCACTGCTAAAGCTGCTGGCGTTACCCATTAACATACTCACACTGGGGTTATTCAACTTGGTCATTAACGGCTTCATCATTTGGATCATGGCGTCACTGGTCCCAGGTATCCACCTCAAGTCCTTTGGGTCAGCCATTGTTGCATGGATCCTGGTTAGCATAGTGGGATTGTTTGTCCGACCCCTGATTCATTAACGGAAACTAAGCAGAAAAACAGATAAAGAAGGAAAGGAGCCCACACAAATAAGTGGGCTCCTTTCCTTTTTGTCCCCGAATGGCACTCTTGTCTTTACTACACGGCCTATGCTTTTGCCAAACGTTCAAACTGTTCTACTTGCTGTTCAATGAGCTCAATGGACTTCTCCCAGAAAGATTTCTGAGTTAGGTCCACGCCGATGAGCTGACCCAGTTCTCTTATGTCGTGTTTACCCGTGTTCCTAAGAAGGTTTTCATACGCGGGTATGAAGTCCTTGCCCTGTTCCTTGTACATGGCGTAAAGGGCTTTACTAAAGAGTTGTCCGAAAGCATAGGGGAAATTGTAGAAGTGCAGATTGGCATAGTAGTAGTGAGGCTTGTTAACCCACATGTAGGGGTGCAAATAATCCCAGTTCAATGCCTCACCATAAGCCTGCTTCTGAGCATCAGCCATGATCTCCTTAAGTTCGCTGACGGAAAGCGGCCCCTGGGTTCTTCTTCTAAAAACCTCGGACTCAAACAGGAACCTGCTAAGAATGTCTACGACGACTTGAGTATCACCGCTCAAGCTCTTTTCCAATATGAAGAGCTGTTCTTGCGGATCCGCCTCAGATAGCGCTATCTCAGTGATCATGGTTTCGTTGAATGTGGAAGCTGTCTCAGCCAAGGGCATGGGAGAATCAGCGTTCAAAATACTCTCGTCGCGCTGGCACCAGTTGTGGAATGCATGGCCAAGCTCGTGGCTAAGCGTGGTAACACCATCGAAGCTGCCATCAAAGTTAGCCATGATACGGGATTGCTTGATTGGGTGCAAGCCGTAGCAAAACGCTCCCCCACGCTTTCCTTCCCTGGGCGTGGCATCAATCCACTTATTATCGAAAGCCGTTCTTGCAAGCTCGGAAAGTTCAGGGGCAAATTTGGCGAAATTGGTAACGATGTAGTTCCTTGCATCCTCAATACTGAATTTACGACTGCTTCTCCCCACAGGTGCAAAAAGATCATACCAGGGCAAACGGTCACCATGTCCCAGAAGTTCTGCTTTGACTTTTAGGTACCTACGAAATACGGGCAGACTTTCATTCATGACGTCCATGAGGGTATCGAAAATGTGCTTGTCCATCTTTGCCGTTTCTAACGTGGCTTCCAATGGATCTTTGTAACCACGTCTCTTGGATATGGTAAGGAATTCACCCTTAATGCCGTTTAAGCTGGAAGCCACAGCCTCATCGATCTTCTCATAGGCTTTTAGCTCAGCTTCGTAGGCAGTCATGCGCACATTTCTGTCCTCATGGTAAGCCATGTTACGTACAACTGTGAGTGGAAGTTTCTCTTCTTTGCCATCCTTCTTCATGTCCACCAGGAGCTTTGCTGTTAAATTACCCTGAAGCCGAGACCAAGCCAAGCTGCCCGTGCTCTGCAGTTTGTTAATGAGCTCTTCCTCTTGCTCGCTAAGCAACCTACGAGCATAACGAACAGAATCCTTTATGAAGTACTCGTGCTCTTTGAGAAGCTCAGACTTTCCAATAACTTCATCGAGATTCTCGAGCCCCGCCAGCCACTTTTTAAAACGTGTGTCACCAAGTGCCATATCAGCAACAACAGCATGCACACGATCAGCAGCTTTGGCTGCCTCTTCGTTATAAGCTTCCACACTCATGGTCAGTTGTGCAAAAGCGCCCAGTTTCTCATAAAGCTCGGCAATGGCCATGTTATGCTTAATGCCAGCTTCTGCCTTAGAAACCGGATCACTGTAATCCTTCAAAGCCTGCTCAGACCACTCATTAAAATCTTTGACACATTTCTCCAGCTCTTTTAAATCCCCTTGAAACTCTGGAGAATCAAAAGACGGATAAAGTTCACGTAAGGACCATTCCATCATGGTAACCTTCACCTCCAATTTCAGTTTAACACTGTTATAATGTGTAAAAGGGGGTGCTCACCATGAGAATACAGAAGTTTGAAGTGGTGGAATCTACAAACGATCTAGCTCGGCACTACATTTTGGAAGGCAACAAAGAACCTGCTGCTTTCGTGGCAGAGCATCAAACAAGGGGTAAAGGTCGTTTTGGTCGGGTGTGGGAGGACGAACCAGGAAAGAGTCTGCTGGTGAGTTTTGCTTTGCCGGGGAACATCTACGGCAATCCGCCTTTGCTAGGACTGGCTACTGCAGTCTTTATCGGGGAATACTTGGACTTGCTTCCGCTGCCATGGGAAACCAAGTGGCCTAACGACGTGCTCATCGAAGGCAAGAAGGTAGCCGGAATTCTACCTGAAGGAATTTGGCAAAACGAGCTTTTGGGTGTGGTGGTGGGGATCGGCTTAAATGTGAATCAGGATGAATTTCCCGATGATGTTGAAGCCACTTCCATAAAACACGCATTTGGCCAAGCTTTGCCTGTTGAACAACCACTCATGTACCTAATCTACCGCATGGAGCAAGTTTACGAGCAGACCGTTGACTTCTCACAAATCCTCACAGTGTTCAAAGATAAATTCAAGTCCATGGGAAAAACGGTGCGAGTACGCAGTAACGATCAAGTTTGGGAAGGCATCGCTGTGGATGTTGAAGAAGATGGAAGTTTAATCTTGAATATGGAAGGGAAACTGGTAACTTTAGGCTGGGGCGAAGTCACGCTGCGGTGATTCTTTCGAACACGGCCACAATTCTGGGAGCCTCAGGATAAAAAGGGTTACCGCTCAGATCGCGATAAACAGCTCTTAAGAAAAGCTGGTAAGGTTT
>DUSQ01000021.1 GCA_012842545.1 Coprothermobacter sp. | reverse complement strand
TTTACATTTTTGACACCCAGCTGATTCGCTATTTGACGCAGCTCAAAGATCTTCTTGTTTTGAATCTCTTTCTGAATCGTAAGTAAATCCACTTATTTCCCTCCTACATACACTTGGTTATTACTCTCCGATGAATTGCTTATATTCTTCAGCGCTCATCAGTGCGTCCAGTACACTGACATCATCAAGTTCAATAATAGCAATCCATCCTTCTCCATAGGGATCTTCGTTTATCAATTCCGGAGAGTTTTTAAGTTTCTCGTTAACTTCGGTTACTTTCCCCGACACGGGGCTGTACACATCACTGGCAGACTTAACAGATTCGAGTGAAGCGAGTGTTTCTCCCACTTTAATCTCTTGACCTACTGCTGGTAGGTTAACAAAAACAATGTCACCCAACTCGTCCTGCGCGAAGTCTGTAATACCAACTAATACCTTGCCTTCTTCCAAAACCTTCACCCATTCATGTTCCTTGGAATACTTTAAACCCTCTAAAACTTTCATCTTTACCTACCTCCTTGATGATGTTATGGTTTCACTTCTAACAGCTGACACGGTTCTTTTAGCAATATATTGTTTCCGTCAATAGCAGCTATGCGACTTGCGGTAAACGGAAGTTGTAAATCAACTGATTGAGTATGAAAAACGTTCCCGTCAATAGTATACACCTGATTGCCATAAAGCATTGCCCATCGAGAAGAATCAACGCTACCAACATCTTCCAAAGCTTCACCTTTTATGCGCAAGATTTTAACGTCCTTGCCATTGCTCACCAAAAACGTTAGAGGATTTCTATTGACTGTCCCGAAGTACTTGTAACCATTTGGATAGCCAATACTTCTCTTGAGGGTTAAGTAGTTTTCACCGCTGTAGATATGAATACCATCTTCCACGAGAATTAAAGCAGTAGCAGTTTTTTCTGACGAGTACGCGGTAAAGTCAACAATGCTGTCAAAATCTGACTTGTCCGTGCCTATTAAAGATACTTGGTTACCTTTAAGGGAACTAAGATGAACCATGCCTTCGCTGTACTCCAAGAACCACACACTGTCAACATACCACAGTTTGCCAACATAAACTCCCTTAGAAGTCCCCATAGCATTTTTTCCGTAATCCGTATAAAGAAAAGAACCGTCAGACACATACCAGTGACCGTTCTTTACTGAAACCCATTTACCTTGCACATTTCCCAAGCTTGCCTTGGTAGCAGTGTTGACAAACTCCAAAACCTCACTTCCTATGTTAACAGTGGAAGTAGTGGAAGTTTCAGGAGGTGTTGGAGTGGGTTTACGCCACCCAGTGAAATGAGAGTTGTTGAATCCGAATACAAGACCCAGTATGGCAACAAAAATCACTGCTACCAAAATGAAAGGGGCAGCTTTTGATTTGAGCGGACTAACATGAACCTGTGTTAAAGAAGATTCTTCCAAAACTTGTTCATCATATAGCTGCTCTATGTATCGTATGAGAATCCTACCTACTCTCAGCCCACTCTCTTCGATACGAAGTACGTCGTCTTCATGAACAGTGGCCTGGCTAATAGTCTTAACCCTGCTTCCATCTTCCTCCTGCCAGGTTAACCTGTGAGTAAAATCAAACAAAGGGTCTGTTAAGCAGGTGGTTTTTCCAGATTGTTCATGGTACACCACAAGGTTAGAGTTATTTATGACTATCAGATTAGTTCCGTCGATGGCTATGAAAAGCCAGGGCTGCTCATTCTCGTAAAAATCTGCTACTTCCTTGTACTCTTCCAACGTCTCACGACTTTCCAGTTCTTCAAGAAGTACATTAGCGAGTTTTTCATTCTTACTCACAACAACGAGATGGCGCTCGGGAGCCGCAGGATCTGGTAGCGTCTTGCGAGCAACTTTATAGACTGCAGACTCAATTGCAATTTCTACATTGACTAAAGTTCTCATAGGTGGGCCTTGCTATCAATTTCGTTCTTTATCATGTGCCTGAATTCTTCCAATGGCATCTGCCCCAGGTCACCCCTTACACCGTGCCTAACGGAGAGCACGCCGGACTCTACTTCCTTGGAACCTATAACTAGCATGTAGGGTACTTTTTCAGTTTGAGCTCTTCTGATACGGTATCCCAGTTTAGAACCCGTGTCAGCATCTAAATTGACTCTGAAATCCTTTAAGCCTTCCGCAATTTTCTCTGCGTACTCCAATTGATCCTCAGTTATGGGCAACACTCGTACCTGTTCGGGAGCCACCCACAGTGGGAACCAACCACTGTACTGTTCGATGAGAAGCGCAAAGAACCTCTCTAGCGAGCCAAGCAGTGCACGATGTATCATCACTGGTTCGTGTTCTAATCCGTCTTGACCCGTGTACCTCATATTGAATCTCCTGGGCAAGTTGAAATCCACTTGTATGGTAGGTCCTTGCCAGTATCTACCTAATGCATCCTTTACTTTTATGTCAATAGCTGGCCCATAGAATTTGGCCTCACCTTCAGCCACAGTAAAATCTAAGTTCCTAGACTTCAATGCGCCTGACAAAGCAGACTCAGCCAGTTCCCAGACATCATCGTCACCCACATACTTATCTTTGTTCTTGGGATCACGCACGGAAAGCTCAATTCTCAGATCTTCAAAACCGAACAACCTGTAAATGCCTAAAGCCATATCGAGAACCTTTTCAACTTCTTCCTCCACCTGTTCGCGTGCGCAGAAAATATGTGCGTCATCCTGCGTAAACCCACGGACCCTGAGTAAGCCATGCAGCACTCCGCTTCTCTCAAATCGGTACACGGTTCCAAGCTCAGCGAACCTTATGGGCAGCTCCTTGTAGCTCCTTGTTTTCGTCTTGTAAATCTGCACGTGGAACGGACAGTTCATTGGCTTAACTAAATACGACTGGTTCTCGAGCTCCATGGAGGGGAACATATTCTCCTTATAGAAGGACAGGTGCCCAGAAATCTCCCAGAGTTTGGTCCGTGCAACATGAGGCGTGTAAACGAGCTGATAACCATTCTCGATATGCGCTTGACGCCAATAGTCCTCGATTTCCTTTCTAATAACAGCGCCGTTGGGGTGCCAAAGTATGAGCCCTGGTCCTATGTCCTCATTTATGGAGAACAAATCCAGTTGCTTGCCCAGCTTACGGTGATCTCTTCTTTCTGCCTCTTCCAAGTTTCGCAAAAACTCCTGAAGTTCTTCCGCAGACCAGAAACATGTTCCATAAATCCTGGTAAGCTGCTCACGATTTTCGTCGCCACGCCAATAGGCCCCACTGATGCTAAGTAACTTGAAGTGTTTTATAAGGCCAGTGTTATTGACATGTGGACCACGGCACAGATCAACAAAATCTCCTTGTTTGTAAATGGTAACCTGATCACCTTCAATTTCTTCTATGAGTTCTACTTTGAACGGTTCATTTAGAGACTGGAACAATCTCTTGGCAACTTCCTTAGTCATTACCTGACGTTCTACAGGCAGATTCTGGTTAGAAAGCTTTTTCATCTCTTCTTCGATGCGTGGTATTTTATCCTCAGTCAAGCCCTCTGGTACTAACATATCGTAATAAAAGCCATTTTCGATGGCAGGACCTATGCCCAACTTAGTATCAGGGAACAGATTCTTGACAGCTTGAGCCATTAAGTGAGACGCAGAATGCCTCAGTATGGACAAAGCCTCTTCTTTAGAAACAAACTCAATACCTTCGTCACCCACAGTAACAGTTTCATCAGCAGTAAACAACAAACCGCAGGTTATTATACCAAAGGCATCCACATCAGCCTTCGAAATCAAATCTCTTACCTTATATGTTTCTCCTGGGTTTACATCGATTTTCACGGAGTCCATCTACATCACCCCAATAGTAGTTAAATGGTGGGTGCGGAAGGAATCGAACCTTCGACCTCTACTGTGTCAGAGTAGCGCTCTACCACTGAGCTACGCACCCAACTGGATTATATGATAACATACTCACAGTAACGACTTCAACTGTGCAATTAACCCTTCAATTATGAAAGGGTTAATACCGGGCTGAATAAACAGCTCGTAAGGCGGTTTTACAGCGCCGTCAGCACTTAACGACAAAGACTCTCCTTGAATAAACCCTGTCCATGCCATGACGATGGGATCCACGTATCCGCCCATTTGAAACGGTACGGGAGTAACATGGCTGTTCACTGGGCCAGTTGATTGAATAATTTGGGCAGCGTTCAGCATGCTCTCTTCATCATTCCATCTAGTACGCACAATGATGTCCGAAAAGGGAAACTGCTCTTTAAGAGTGTTACTTAGGCTATCTAGCATTAGTTGCTTAGAGACTAGAGCATTGTGCACCATTACGGGGGCCATGAACAAACCCTGGAAAGCATTTCTAAGGAAACTACCAGTGGCTCCTTGTTCTTTTGATAGAGCAGGGCCAAACAGGACTTCGCTCACCTTGTTCACTAGCTCTTCCCTGCCAGCGACATAAGCACCAGTTGGTGTTACAGTTCCTCCCAAGTTCTTAATCAGTGAACCAAATACAATATCTGCGCCAACGTGAGTTGGTTCTAAATCTTCCACGAACTCTCCATAACAGTTATCCACCACAACAATGGCATCCCCGTTAAATGATCTAAACAGGTCGATGGCCTTCCTTAGCTCATCAATATTCAGTCCCTCATTCCATCTGTAACCTCCAGACCTCTGTAACCACAGAACGTCTCCCTTGACTGGTTCTTCTCTTGAATCCCAAATAACCCAATTCCCAAGCATATGTCTAATATTCTCAAAAACACTATCATACGGCTTAGAAGGCGAAAAGACAACTTTCTTCTTTGCTAAACCCAGGCTCAAGGCTACTAAATACGCTACATGAGTGCCAGAAGAAATGTTCGGCCTGACAAGTGCAGCTTCAGTACCAAAACAGTAAGCGTAAGCACTTTCAAGTTTTTCACGTCCGAAATCGTCTAGACCATACCCTGTACTTCCCCACAAGTCGGACTCTGAGAGACGGATCTCGTTGAAAGCTTTTAATACCTTGTTAGAATTTGACTCAGCGATTTTCCAAAGTTGATTGGACAAGGGTAAAGACCTCCTTGAGCAGCGTGTCTGAAGATTTCTCAGACACATCAAGCCATACAATGCTTTCATCTTTCTTGAGCCATTTCATCTGCTTCCTTGCATACGTCCAATGGCTGAGAAAAATCTTTTCCACTAGTTCATCCTTGCTTTCTATTTCGCCATTCAAATAAGAGCAAACTTCTTTGTATCCAATTTGGTTAAGACATGGAAGTTCACTATCACCAGTCTTGCTCAAAATGTCTTCTACTTCTTCTATGAGTCCGGCGTTGATCATGTACTCTACGCGCTTTTTTAGTCTACTGCGATAAAGGTCTCTTGGCATTTTCAAGCCTATCTTTATGTTTACATCAAAATCAAGCTTATTGGTAACAGCAGCTTCCGTTGGTTTCAAACCCATTTTGGCTATTTCCAAAGCTCGAGTCAGCCTCCTAATATCCCCAGGAAGTATGTCTTTTTCTCTTTCTGGGTCAACTTTTCGAAGTTCCTCTCTGAGGTATTCTTCACCGCAGACTTTTGCCATTTCTTCCAAATCTTGCCTAACAGCGTTATCGCTAGGTACAGCAGAGAAAGAGCGCTCGCCTATGAGGGCATAGTAGTAAAAAAGAGTCCCCGCAACAATGATGGGTTTTATACCCTTGGACCAAAGTTCTTCCAAGAGTGCTGAACAATCAGAAACGAAAGCTCCAACAGAATACGACTGAGAGCATTCAAGCATATCAATAAACCAATGTTTTACATGGCTCGTGAACTCCTTAGGTGGTTTTGCAGTTCCAATGGTAGTGGCTTTGTAGAATGATCCCGTGTCCACAGAGATAATGTTTGCATCTCTCAGACCACAAGCCAGCTGATAAGCAACGTCAGTTTTTCCAACACCAGTTGGGCCAAGAATACTAATCAGCGGTTTCTCCATACAATACCCATGACTTTGCTTGATTAACCCGAACATTAACGAACTCTCCGGGCTTCAAATGGAACTTGCTTTCAAAGACCACCGTCTTGTTTGTGGGTGTCCTGCCTATGAACTTATCAGATTCCTTGTCTTCGCGGTCTACTAATATTTCTTGCACTGTTCCCACGTAACGCTGGTTTATGTCGTAGGAAATCTTCTCCTGGAGTCTTAGGAGTTCATCATATCGGGCCTTTGCTACATGAGGAGGAACAAATAGAGCTTCTCGACGAGCAGCCGCAGTACCTGGACGTGGAGAATAAATCGCCATGTAGACAACATCAAACCTGATTTTCTCAAGAAACTCAAAAGTATTCAGGAAATGCTCATCAGTTTCTCCTGGAAAGCCAACAATGAGGTCTGTACCAATCGCCACGTCAGGTATGGTTTTTCTTATAAAATCCACCAACTCTGCGAACTCGCTTGTGGTATATTTTCTGTTCATACGGCGCAGTATCTCATCATCGCCAGATTGAAGAGGAAGGTGGTAATATGGTGCCACCTGAGGAAGGTTACTTAAACGAAGAATGTCATCTTTTTTGAAGTTTGCTGGATGGGGAGACATGAACCTTATCCTTTTGACGCCATTCACGGAGGCAACCTGCTCAACCAAAGAAACGAAATCCCAGTCGACAAGGTCTTTTCCGTAGTCATTGACATTTTGGCCGAGCAAAGTGATCTCCACAGCACCGTTTTCCACACACTGTCGCACTTCTTGCAATATGGACTCAGGATCTCTTGATTGAACGCGGCCTCGCGTGAACGGTACAATGCAGTAAGTGCAAAAATCGTCGCACCCTTTCATTATGCTGACATATACAGAATGTTCTCCCTTTCTACTTGCGTTGATGTACTTTTCAAAATCAACTTTTTCATCTCCCACGAGGTAACGTCTTTCACCATTAACAGCATCTAAGATGTGCGTTTCATAAGAAGGGCCTAACACAGCCTGAACATGGGGGAAACGTTCCATGATCTCCTTGCCGCGTACTTCAGCCATACATCCCATGACTACTACTTTCTTACCAAGCTTCTTTAGGGCCGAAATCGTGCCAATCGCTCTTTCCTCTGCATGCAACCTTACTGAACACGTATTGACGATTACTAAATCACTATCTACTACATTCTTTGCTTCCTTCCAACCGCCTTTTTTTAAAATACCGCTGACCATTTCGCTGTCATTTTTGTTCATTTGACAACCGTAAGTAAAAATGTAGTACTTCATAGAAACATCGCTCCTTACTCGATAACGGACAAACGCTTGATACTTCTGTTGTCCTTGTCAAGGTTGATTAACACAGCGCTTACTATGGATCTCCCTTCAGCGACTTCGTAGCGCACCGGTCTATTATTTAGAAACTTGGATATAACAGCGTCCTTTTGCATGCCTAGAATGGAATCGTCGTATGGACCTGTCATCCCCACATCGGTAATGTACAGCGTTCCATTGGGCAGGCAACGCTCGTCCGCTGTTTGTATGTGTGTGTGAGTGCCAACCACAGCATCAACGCGCCCGTCAAGGTAGTAACCCATGGCTAACTTTTCACTGGTGGCTTCGGCGTGGAAGTCAACCAGCTTAAGAGTGTCTCTTGGGATAATCTCAAGCAGCTTGTCCACAGCGGAGAAAGGGTTGTCAATGCAATCCATAAAAACTCGTCCTTGTAAGTTCATAACGGTAAGACCATCTATGGTGTAGTAAGAACGTTCCAAAAGTCCAGGATAATTCGCTGGAAACAGTACCATGGGGTAGTTATCGAAAACCTCTTTCCATTCCTTCCAATGAAACGCATGGTTGCCCGTTGTGATAACGTTTGCCCCAGCATCGAGAATTTCCTCTATGGATTTTCGGTTTATACCCAATCCTCCAGCTGAATTTTCACCGTTGACGACTACTACATCAGCGCTCATTTCATCCTTTAGTCGTTTCAAATACTTTTGAGTAGCCTGGCGACCGCTTTTACCAACGACGTCACCGAAGAACAGTATCCTCATTTTGCGTATTCTGCCACTCTGGTCTCGCGAACCACTGTAACCTTTATTTGACCAGGATAAATCAGTTCCTCTTCGATTTTCTTTGCTATGTCACGAGCTAAAGCGAAAGCTTCATTATCACCGATTACTTCTGGGTGAACAATGACTCTGATTTCTCTACCAGCTTGGATAGCAAATGCTGATTCAACACCATCAAAACTCTTTGCTATCTCTTCGAGTTGCTGAACTCTCTTGATGTATGCGGCATAGTTCTCACGCCTTGCACCGGGCCTGGATGCACTTATGGCATCAGCAACCTGTGTTATGACGGCATAAATGCTTTCTTGCGGTACTTCATTGTGGTGCGAAGCTATGGCATTCACAACTAATGGGTTCTCTCTGTACTTCCGAGCTACGTCAGCCCCTATTAGAGCATGACTTCCTTCAACATTATGGTCCAGGGCTTTGCCTATGTCGTGCAGGAGTCCAGCCCTTTTTGCCAGTTGAGTGTCCAGATGAAGCTCACTAGCTAACATGCCAGCTATGAATCCAACTTCTATGGAGTGATGCAGTACATTTTGGCCGTAGGAAGATCGGAACTTAAGTTGCCCAACTAAATGCTTCAGGTCAGGATGCATTTCCCTTATACCCAGATCACGAACTGCTTTGTCCCCAGCCTCAATGATTTCTTGTTCGATGGCTTCTTTCTCTTTTGTAAAGATCTCTTCAATGCGAGCTGGCTGTATGCGTCCGTCCATGATGAGTTTCTCCAATGTCCTTCTTGCAATTTCCCTACGTACGGGATCAAAAGAGGACAATACGACGACTTCGGGAGTATCGTCAACGATGAGATCTACCCCTGTTATACGTTCGAAGGTTCTAATGTTCCTTCCCTCTCTGCCTATGATTCTGCCTTTTATTTCCTCAGATGGTAATTCAACCACAGAAATAACCGGGTCCTCTGGCTTTTCCATTATGACGCGCTGCATGGCAGCAACAATCATCTCAGAAGCTTTTCTATCGGCTTCCTCTTTGAAATTCTCTTCGAAACGCCTGATTCTCTCACCGAACTCTTCTCTGAGCTCTTCTTCCAGCTTCGAGAACAAGAACTGCTTTGCCTCCTCAGTAGTCATCGTCGCAATCTCCTGAAGCTTCTTAACAGCTTCTTGCTCAAACGCCTCTGCAGATTTCAGTTTTTCCTCTGCAAGCTGCAGCTTTTGTTCTGCCTTCCTTTCCTTCGCTTCTACGGAGTCGAGACGGCGGTCAAGCTGTTGTTCCCTTTGAGATAGACGCTGTTCAAGCTTTTCCAGTTGCTCTCGTCTGGACTTTAGCTCTTTCCCTGCTTCCGAAAGCATTGAAGAAACCTGCTCTTGAGCCTGTTTCAGTAGTGCTTCGGAACGTTCCTGAGCTTTCTTTTCTTCTTCACGAGCTGACTTTATGATTGAAGAAGCTTCCTTCTGAGCATTCTCCAACATTTCTTGTATCTTCGATTTTGTAGAGCTTGTCATGTAAAGATAAGTAACTAAGCCGCCTGCCGCGGCACCAAGTACAAAACCTAGAATTATTCTTATAATCAATTGCATCACATATCTACCTCCTTCATGAATTGTGAAACCATCTCATACGTAAATCCTTGTCGGAGTAAGAATTGAAACACTTTTTCTCTGTCAGAATACTTTCTTCTTGCTTTTTCCATTGCTTTTTCTAAGCTTTCCGCCCAAACTTCAGAGTCCACTTCATAATCTTCATTAATAGAAAGCTTTCTTTCACGTAAACGATTCTTCAAATAAAGAGGGCCTTTACCGTGGTTCACAGTTCTTCTTAACTCGCTCTGAAAAACCCTTTCATTCAAATTCGGAAAGTATGAATTTATTCTTTCTAAGACAAAGGCCCTACAATCAAGCGGAACCTTAGAGAGTATTTCCTCCGTAGAATAGTCTCTTCGAGAGAGACGTCTTAAAGCTTCCGCCCAGAACTTGTCGCAAGCATTCATGCATCTACTCTTCGATCTCCACTGGAAGCTCTTGCAAGGTCCTCCTAACGGCACTTTCTATTTCAGTCAGAGTTTCTGGATGCTCCTCCAAGAAGCTCACAGCGTTTTCCTTACCTTGTCCTAATCTTATGTCGTTGTAAGAATACCAACTCCCACTTTTTTGTATGACACCTGCTATAAGTGCCGCATCAACTACCGACGCTGTCCAAGATATGCCTTTACCAAAATACAGATCAAAGGTGGCCGTTCTAAAAGGCGGAGCCAACTTGTTTTTCACAATCTTAGCTTTTATGACTGATCCCTCACTTGCGTCGCCACTTCCACCAATGTTTTCAGCCTTTCTCAGTTCAATCCTTGCTGAAGCGAAAAACTTTAGCGCACGGCCTCCGGGTGTAACTTCAGGATTACCAAAAGTAATACCAACTTTCTCACGTAACTGATTAAGAAAAATTATGGCTGTCCCAGTTTTTGAAGCAATACCTGTGAGTTTTCTTAAAGCTTGTGACATTAACCGAGCCTGAAGCCCCATGAATGAATCTCCAATTTCACCGTCCAGCTCAGCTTTCGGTACCAACGCCGCAACAGAGTCAATAACAATGACATCTACTGCACCGCTTTTGCTCAGTTCTTCGGCAATTTCTAAAGCCTGTTCACCATAGTCAGGTTGTGAAATATAAAGATTATCCACGTCCACACCAAGTTTCTTTGCATAGACTGGATCTAATGCGTGCTCAGCATCAATAAAGACCGCTGTTCCTCCGTTTTTTTGAGCATTGGCAATAATGTGCAAAGCCAAAGTAGTTTTTCCAGAACCTTCTGGTCCGTAAATTTCCACTATTCTGCCTCTGGGGATTCCACCAATACCCAAAGCCAGATCCAAAGTTAGAGCCCCCGTGGATATGGTCTCCACTTGCATCCTACTACCTGTTTCACCCAGTCGCATCAACGAACCTTTTCCAAATCTTTTTTCTACATATTGGACCGTCATGTCCAATGCTTTTTGTTTATCGTCTTGATTTTGTTTATCAGTTGTTTCCATAGAGCATTTCCTCCTTAATTAAATTATAAGGCTTTCAACGGAAATTCTTCGAAAACCGAATAGATTGGACCTTTGCTTGTGAGTTTGGATTCATACAGCACCACACTTGGCACAAGCCATGAAAATTCTTCCACTGGCATAAGTCCGAGCAGTGTATCAATATCCCTTACCGATTTCTTCAACCTTACTAAAGTTACATGGGGAGAAAACCTGGGATCGTTCAGTCCCACAGCACTGCAAATAGCGTCATGTATGGCAGTTAGCCGATCGATACCACGGATCACGTCCATGAACAACACGCGAGGCGGGCGTCCAAAGTACCCATAGCCTCCCACTGCAACCTCAAAACGTGTAATACTCTGTAAATGATCCCTAACTCTGTCCAGAAAGTCAACCTTTTCCACTTCTCCTAAGAATAACATGGTGATGTGCAAATTCTCTTCTTCAACAAGTTTCCCAGTAAAACTGGCTTCTAGCTTAGGTTTTAAACTGTTCACGTAAAACGCTTTTACATCTTCTGAAACTGGTATACCAAAAAAGAGCCTCATTTTACCTCCCTTGCCAATGCATCCAGAAGCCAGTAGGTGCTTAACCACCGGTTCTTAATACGGTTGTGATTCAACTTCTTAACCAGTAATCTTTCTCCTTTTTCAGTTATTAAACAAGCGATAACAGTACCTTTTGAACTACCAGGCTCCCATGAAGGCCCAAGATTACCCACTACGGACACGCGAACATCTTTCTTTGGCAATGCACGTGCCAACTTAATAGCTGTATCCATAGACGTTGGCTGCGAAGTTCGAACCCCCAGAAAATCCTCCTTTGCTTTAGCCGTGTACACAACATACCCACCGAAGAATGACTTTGAAGAACCAGGCAATATGTTCAGCCAGCTAGCTAGTTGACCACCTGTACACGATTCCACAGTAACAAGGGTCTTATGTGTTCGAAGTAACTTCTTGCACTTTTTTACGGCCAATGAGCTGGCCAGGCTTTGTTTTTTCCACGACAACTTCTACCATCTCCCCCGGCTCTACTTCCCCTTTTCCCACAAATACGCCATCAATTTCTGGGGCTTGTCCCCAAATTCTACCTATGAACTCACTATCGCTCGATGCCTCGACCAAGCACTGGTACGTTTTCCCCACGGTTTTTTGTTCCCACGCCTGCTGCAACTCTAACGCCACTCTTTCTACAGAGATCTTCCTAGAATCTATTACTGCCGGATCAATCTTGGGTAAAAGTTTGTAAGAATCAGCTTCTTCTTCGTCAGAGTAGCCGAACACTCCCACATGGTGAAATTGCCCCTGGATTAGCAGATCCAGAGTAGCCTGGACATCGCTTTCAGTTTCGCCTGGGAATCCAACCATTATTGATGTTCTCTTTGTATTGTTCTCTGCAAATACATCATCAATAAACTGTAAAACCTGTAGAACCTGTTTTCTATTGTAACCTCTGCGCATCAAGCTTAGCACTTTGTCAGAGCCAGACTGCACTGGTATATCAAAGTAAGGTAGCACTCTGCCAACATCCTTCCAAACTCGAAGAAGTCTTTCTGTGATAAAGGTGGGGTTGACGTACATGAGACGGATCCATGGTACCTGGGTGTCGCGAAGAGCGTTTAACAAGAGTTCCAGTGAAGGTTTGCCATAAAGGTCCGTGCCCCAAGCTCCTGTATCTTGTGACACAAGGATTACTTCTTTGATACCAATCTCATAAAGCTCATTGATTTCACCAACAATGTCTGATGCTGGCCGTGACTTCAGACTGCCCCAAAACTTGGGTATGGTACAGTAACTGCACCGACCATCGCAGCCTTCCGCTATGGACACGTATGCATACGGATATGTAAGAACCGAAGTCTGCAATGATTCTTTATGTTGAGAGGAAATATTTGGTATGTCCAATCCAGGAACAACATAATCAAATTCTGGCAACTCGCTTTTAACCAACTGTGTCCCAAATCGTAAAGGAACACATCCACCAAATACTAAAGATTTGTCTGGATACTGCTGCTTGAGCTCTAATGCCACAGTCAACGATTCTTCCACCGCATCAGCGATAAAACCACAGGTGTTAACCACAATCATGTCAGCTTCTTCAGGTGAGTAGACAACCTCGTAATCACCATAGTTCAGCTGTCTGTAGAAATCTTGTGTTCTAACAAGATTTTTGGGACAGCCCAGAGTCTCGACGTAAATCTTTGTTTTTTTCATTAATAGGTCGTCACCTTTCTAACTCTTTTACCCTGAATAAGGTTATCCACGGAGGTTTTAACATCATATAACACAACCACGTGACCACTGGACTCACTATAACCGATAATCAATGCATCATCTGGACATTCCTTCACAGAAAATACACCTTGTGTTCCCGACCAAAGGTACTGGGTGGTTAGTGCGAGAAGATCATCACGTGCACATACCTTCTTCTTCTTAACAACGTTTGCAGTATTTTGGTCCCTTAATAAGGACTCATAGGACAAATCCAGGTAGGCTCTAGTATCTGAAGTAATCCCGATGTTCACCCATAGGACCCTTTCAGACAAACGTATTGGTTCATCAGAAATCAAGATCACGTTGCCGCTTATGCCATCGATTATTCTCCCCACATCTTGAAAAGGATAATAAACGAGAGCGATGACATCTTTGTCTGTTAAATCCTGAATTATCTCAGGCAGTTGTTTCACCTGCCAGTAGTTACCCATGTACGTATCATAAGGTACTAAAACCGTGTACACAGGCTTAGTAGCTTCTACGATTTTTGCCTTTACGAAACTCCCAGCTATCAACAGGCAAATTATCGCAACAAGGACAACAGTGAGCTTAAGAATTTTGTCCAAATACTATTTCCACCACCTGATCCATGGTCTCAACAAAGTAGAAGCGAAGTTTCCTTTTTACTTCATCACCGATCTCTTCCATGTTTACTTTATTGTCTTTAGGGAGAATGACTCTGTCCAAACCTATTCTGTGCGCAGCTAGGACTTTTTCCTTAACGCCTCCAATAGGTAGCACCTTACCCGTAATAGTGATTTCACCGGTCATGGCAAGATCATTGGGCACAGGTTCTTTCTTTAATGCGCTTATCATGGCTGTGGCAATGGTAATGCCAGCAGAAGGGCCGTCTTTGGGAATTGCTCCTTCCGGAGCGTGCACGTGTATGTCGTATTTCTTGTAAAAGTCTTCATCAATTCCAAGTTGTTTTGCTCTGCTTCTTACGTAGGTAAGAGCAGCCATGGCTGATTCTTTCAATGTCTGACCCAAGCTACCCGTAAGTATGAGTTGGCCTTTGCCCTTAACTACTTGACACTCGATAAGCATGGTTTCTCCACCGAACTCAGTCCATGCGAGCCCAGCCACCACACCGATTTCTGGTTTCTCAAGAGCCTTTCCATACCTGAACTTGGGAACTCCTAAGTAATCCTCAACATTTTTTACCGTTATCCTCGCGCGAGAAAACCCCTTCTCTAGTTTCTCGACAGCCAGTTTTCGCAATATGCTTAGCAAATTCCTTTCTAAATTACGTACTCCAGCCTCACGTGTGTATTCCCTAATGATGCGTATTATGGTTTGATCTGAGAAGTTCACTTCCTCCGGTTTTAGGCCACTCTGTTCATACAATTTTGGTAATATGAAATCTTTTGCGATGTGCAGTTTTTCTTCCTCAGTGTAGCCTGGAACGCGTATTACTTCCATCCTGTCAAGTAATGCTGGCGGTATGGTATACAAATTGTTCGCCGTCGTAATGAAGAAAACTTCCGACAAGTCAAAAGGAACTTCCAAGTAATGGTCGTGGAAAGCGTAGTTCTGTTCGGGATCTAGCGCTTCAAGAAGTGCAGCAGAAGGATCACCTAAGAAATCCGATGATAACTTATCGATTTCGTCCAGAACAAAAACAGGGTTCTTTGTTCCTGCTGACCTTATGCCCTGAATTATTCTGCCTGGCATGGCGCCCACATAGGTACGTCTATGTCCGCGAATCTCTGCTTCATCGCGAATTCCACCCAGAGAAATACGAACCAGCTTTCTATTCAAGGCTGTAGCAATGGCTTTTGCTAAAGATGTTTTTCCCACTCCAGGGGGCCCTACCAAACACAGAATGGGAGCCTTTGGATTGCTTGACAGCCTCTTAGTTGCTATGAATTCCACAATGCGATCTTTTGCTTCCTCCAATCCATAGTGGCTTTTATCCAACTTCTCCTTTACAGCCTTAAGGTCATTCTCATCTTCTGTCCGCACATTCCAAGGCAAAGAAACCAACCAATCCAGATACGTTCTTATGACCGCAAGCTCAGCTGAATAAGGAGGCACCCTTTGGAGTCGGTCTAACTCCTCCTCAGCCTTTTTTCTAGCCTCCTCTGGCATGTCGCTCTCTTCTATACGTTTTTTGTATTGTTCAATTTCTATGGTTCTTTCGTCTTTTTCTCCGAGCTCTTCTTGTATGGCTTTAAGTTGTTCTCTGAGAATGTATACTCTTTGGTTCTTTTCCATCCTCTCGCGAACTGTTTCTTCGATTTCTTGTGAGAGCTTTAGCACCTCAATTTCACGAAGAAGGAGCTGAAGCACATGTTCAAGCCTTTCAGGTATGTTTAGTAGCTCCAGAACTCTTTGCTTTTCGTGATAAGAGATAAACATGTTTGCAGCAATCATATCTGCAATCTTTCCAGGATTGTCCAAACCACCAATACCAGCTACAACTTCAATGGGTATTCTTCCAGATAAGCGAGCATATTCCTCAAACCTGGCAATGGAAGCTTTAACCAGAGCTTCCGTACGTGTTGGATCACCTTCTACTTCTTCAAGTATTTCAAACTCAGCTTCTAAGAATTCGCCATTGTCACTTACAGATGCTTTTACCCTGGTCTTCGCCTCCACAACCATGCGAACGGTTCCATCGGGCGCTCTAAAAATCTGGATAACTTCGCCAATTACCCCAACATCATAAAGGTCACCGGGTGCTGGTTCATCAACGTTCTCATCTTTTTGTGCCAGCAAGACAACTTGCTTGCTTCCTTTCATAGCCTCTTCCAAGGCTTTTATGCTCTTTGGCCGCCCAATAAGCAGAGGAAGCACAATCCCCGGAAACATTACAACGTTCTTTAATGGAATAACAGGTAGCTTTTCACTCATAGTTTGCCACACTCCTGCCCTGAGCTAAATCAAGCTCAGTTAGGAAAATAGGTTCTTCACCTTTTATGCACTTCGACGTTATGATGACCTTCTTTATCTCAGGCCTTTCTGGTACTTCAAACATGAGATCCATCAATGTTTCCTCAAGTATGGCTCTAAGACCTCGAGCGCCCATACCACGCTTTTCAGCTTCCTGAGCTACAGCTTCCAGTGCCTTGTCCGTGAACTGGAGCTCCACACCATCCATGGCAAACAACGCCTTGTATTGCTTGACTAAGCTGTTCTTTGGTTTTGTCAGGATGTCCACAAGATCTTTCGTTGACAGCTTATGAAATGTGGCAACTACAGGAAACCTTCCCACAAACTCAGGTATCATACCAAATTTTAGAAGGTCTTCGGGGATGACCATATCCAATACTTCGTCAGAATCCAATGTCTTTGGTTCAGCCATAAAACCCACTGTGCGTTTCCCCAAACGCTGCCGTATTATGTCTTCCAAACCTTCGAAGGCACCACCAACCATGAAAAGGATATCGGAGGTATCTATTTGAACAAACTCCTGATAGGGATGTTTTCTTCCGCCCTGGGGAGGCACATTGGCAATCGTTCCTTCAACAATCTTCAGCAGTGCTTGCTGAACACCTTCACCAGATACATCTCTGGTAATTGAAGGATTCTCGCTCTTTTTAGCTATTTTATCTATCTCGTCAATGTAAACTATGCCATATTGTGC
>DUSQ01000020.1 GCA_012842545.1 Coprothermobacter sp. | reverse complement strand
TTGGCATAAGAGCGAACTGCATATGCCCCGGCACTTCAGAGACAGCCATTACTAAGGATGTATTAGCTGACCCTCAGCTTCGAGCTATGTTCTTGGCTCCCATACCGTTGGGTCGGTTTGGACAACCCGAGGACGTTGCAAATGCTGCTTTGTTCCTGGCATCGGATTTGTCTGCCTACATCACAGGAGCCGTTCTGCCTGTGGATGGCGGTTGGACCATGGCTTAGTTGGCTGGCCTTCTTGTAAGATTGTAAGTTCAACCTTTAAGATTTAAGAAGCCCGTCGCGCATATGCATCAATGTGACGGGCTCTTTTAGTTAGTTTAGATCCGCTTGTACGCCGGTGGTAAGCATGGTAGTGTACTCGCAAATGTTCGTTACGTAGTCACCCATGCGTTCTAAGTGTTTTGCTGCCAGCATCAAATCGATGGTCTCTTCAAGCTTCAAGCCTTCTTGACCGCTGCGGAGTCGTTTTTTCAGGTCTGCGTAAATGGTATCCAATACGTCGTCTTTCTTAGCTACCTGCTTTGCTGTCTCTAAATCACGATTGATAAAGGCATCAATGGCTTCATCAAGCATTTCTATTACGATTTCTCCCATGCGTTTGAAGATAAGCGCGTAAAAATCGTAGTTCTCACTGGGTACTGTTGGATCAATGGCAATACGAGCCACGTTCATGGAATGGTCCACCAGTCTTTCGATGTCCTGAGCTATTTTTCCTATGATAATTACTGATGCAATGTCATCAGGACATTCCGTGGCCACTTGAAGGACCATTTCTTGGATGTTCTTGTTCAATTCATCCACTTTTTGGTCCAGAGCAAGCACTGCATTGGCGTCAGCAGGGTTTTTCTTTTCAACAGCGTCTAATACCGCCATGCAAGTATCACGAGCCAAAGAAGAAAGGTAAATGAGCCGTTCTTCAAGCAATTTTGTTGTTGACTTCACAAAAAAGATTATACCCCCACCATGGCTGATGTTTTGTTAAGCTTTTCTAAGGGCAACGTTTACTTTTAGGCCGTGTGGTTGGTTTGGTTCTAACCACAAGCGACCATCGTGGAATTTAACCACTTCCAAGGCAATGCCCAGACCAAGTCCCAAGCCGTCAGCCTTGCTAGTGGCTCTGTAAAAATCCTGAAACACTTTTTCTCGCTGTTCTTCTGGAATACCTTCGCCCTCGTCAGCCACCGTTATTAAGACGTTTTCTTCCTGTTCTTGCAGTGTAACGGTTATCTTTGCCCTTTCAGGGCTGTACTTCAAGGCATTATCCAGCAGGTTTATGAAAAGCGATTTTAATAGGCTCTTGCTGCCTACGACAAAAACGCTCCTACTGGGTATTTCCGCTTCAATGGAAACTTTCTTGTTGTCAGCTAAAACACTCATTTGCCAGATGACTTCACTGAGCAAGTTGACTATGTTAACTTTGTCCATGCGGTCTATCAATCCACGGTCCATTTTAACCAAGAGTGCCAAATCGCTGGTTAAGTGATTCAGCCTGTCCATCTCATCAATGATGCGCGATGTGAGGTCCTTTCTCTGCTGTGGGTCTTCTTCTTCCTCAAGAAGTTCCAACATGAGCCTAACGGAGCTCAAAGGCGTTTTGAGTTCGTGAAGCATTTTCTGGTAAAGTTCTATATCCTCTTTGCTGCTACCATGTACGCATTCTTCAATGGTTCCGATGATCTCGCCATTGGTTCTTTTTAGCAGCATGTAATAGGACCTTTTTTCTGCGGAGGGTGTTAAGTAAAAAGGTGTGGACGCTGTTCCTTCCTTCTGACATGTTTGCAGTGCATCAATGACTTTATGATCCCTGAACACTTCGTAAAGGAATTTTTCCAGAGGAATCTTCCCCACCAAAGATTCAAAGAGCCCATTGTACCTGATTATCCTAAAATCGCTGTCAAGTACGAAGACAGGAAGTGGCAAGTTTTCTAACAGGTCTTTGGTTATGCTCTCTTCGTTGCGTTTATCCTGTGTGGACACCGTTTGGAACAAAACTACCACGGTGGCCAGGGCACATAACACCACTACAAGGAGAGCAAGGTCGGCGCCACCCATGTTAGTTATTCCTTCCTTACGTCGCCGTTAAACTTGTATCCCACACCTCTCACGGTTAGTATGTATTTCGGTTCGTTTGGATTAGGTTCTATTTTGTCCCTGAGCCACTTGATGTGAACGTCCAACGTTCGCTTATCTCCGTAATAATCCGTACCCCAGATTTCATTTAGCAAATACTCACGGGTTAAGACCTCGCCTGCTCTTGACATGAGTATGCGCAACAGCTCAAACTGTTTTTTGGGCAGCAAGTAAGACCTATTGTTGACTCTGAGCTCGTGGCC
Source organism: Coprothermobacter sp. (assembly GCA_012842545.1). Lineage (GTDB taxonomy): Bacteria > Coprothermobacterota > Coprothermobacteria > Coprothermobacterales > Coprothermobacteraceae > Coprothermobacter. Next base: position 5,614 of record DUSQ01000020.1, on the reverse strand, counting down.
ACGCAGGTCCAGGGCAATATCGTCGCAAACCAGTCTTCTTTCACCCACGGTCTTTTTCATGCCGTAGGTACGTCTCAGTACTGCCCTAACGCGAGCCACCAATTCAGGCAGACTAAATGGCTTGGTGATGTAATCATCAGCACCCAATTCTAACCCGAGAATTCGATCTACTTCTTCCTCTCGTGCCGTGACCACAATTATGGGCGTGTCATACTGGCTCCTTATCTCCTTGAGGATTTCCTTACCATCCACCAAAGGCAGCATCAGATCAAGTAGGACCAAATTGGGTTGATGGGCGTAGAATTTTTCCAGGGCTTCTTTACCATTCATTGCCTTAATGACTTTGAAGCCTTCCTTGGTAAGCTTCCTCTCAATGGCATCCAAAATGTTTCGATCGTCTTCCACCACCAAGATTGTCTCTGATTGACTCTCCATTTTTAGTACCACCACCTCTTCTTAATAATGTTAACTTAACAGTGTTAAAAATGCAACAGACTCCCGGTGTGTCTGTTATAGAATGAATTAAAGTGGGGTGGTTAGAAACATGGTGTCAGATTATGGAGCAGTCGCGCAGTTATTGAGAAGTTCAAAACATGCTGTTGTTCTAACAGGTGCTGGTATTAGCACCGAGAGTGGTATTCCTGATTACAGGGGTCCTCAGGGGCTCTGGAGAAAGTACGATCCCATAAAATACGTGAGTCGATCCACTTTTGAAACAGATCCGAAAACGTTTTGGGAATTCAACTTGCCCATGTGGATGGAATACAAAGCAGCAAAGCCCAATAAAGCACATTTGCTCATTGCTCAATTGGAAAAGCTTGGGCTAATAAGAGCGGTCATCACGCAGAACATTGACGGACTTCATAAAAGGGCTGGCAGCCAAAACGTTTATGAAGTGCACGGGAACTTGGAAACGGTAACGTGTCTGCGCTGCGGTAAGAAGTATCCTTTGGAAGAAGCGTGGAAGCAATTTAACGAAGGTAACATACCTCATTGTACCTGTGGAGGGCTCTTACGTCCTGATGTGGTTCTTTTCGAAGATCCCATGCCCGATACGTTTTTCCAGGCAATCAGGGAAGTGGAGTCAAGCGATCTTATGATGGTTATGGGAAGTAGCCTGGAGGTATACCCTGTGGCTCAGCTACCTGCCATGGTACCAAAGTTGGTCATTGTGAATTTGTTACCAACGCCTTATGATGATAGGGCGGACTACGTTTTCCACGAAAGCACGGGAGAGTTTTCTGAAAGTTTAGCTTCTGTTTTGGACGTTGACTTGTCTTAGCATATAAAGTCGTTCACGAAGGTGTGCTTGTAGCATATAAACAAGGTAAAATTACCAAATAACACCTACCTTTTAGTATGTTATTTAGGAACTATTGATGAGGAGGTTAACGTGCGGAAAATATTGGTTGCAAATGATGATGGCATTTTTGCAGAGGGCATTAATACTTTGGTTAGCTACCTTCTTAAGTGGGGAAAGGCAGAAATAACTGTGGTGGCTCCTGATAGGACAAAGAATGCCACCAGTCATTCTCTCACATTGGATTCCATTCTCAGACTCAGAAAAGTGTTCATGCCTAACGGTTACGAAGGTTACACAGTGGTTGATGGTTCTCCTGCTGACTGTGTACTGGTGGCACTGAACGATTTAGTGCCAGACACTGACCTGGTCATTACGGGAATAAACCACGGTACCAACTGCGGCATTGATGTACTTTATTCAGGAACAGTGGGAGCAGCTTCTGAGGGCGTGGTCAATGGCAAACCAGCCATCGCAGTTTCCTCAGAAAGTTCAGAGAAGAAGCACCTCGAGATTACTGCCCAAGTGCTAATTACCTTGTTGGATCAAGGATTGTTGGATGTTACCAGCCGTGATTGGGTTTTGAACATAAACGTGCCAGCTTTGGACCTGGCTCAAATGAAAGGTGTGGCTTGGGCAACTATGAGCCGTCATGGTTGGACTAACAGAGTACAGAGACGTGAGGATCCCAGAGGTCAAATTTACTACTGGGTTACTGGAGAGCGCTCTATGCCCGAGCAACACAGTAATGGGGATTACGAATTACTGCACCAGGGTTATGTAACCTTGACACCGGTGGGTCTTGATCTCACGGATCACGAATCACTAAGAGAACTCTCGAGCAGGTTCGTATTCAAGCTCTGAAGGTGGCTGCACATTAATCCTTTTAATGGCTCCGTTTGATATTTGATTTGCGACTAACCAGATAAGTGCTTTTACGTTTTCTGTTTTAAATACATCAGCATGGTTATCCAACTTGACGATAAAGCCTTCTTTATGCGGACTAACAGAAACGTAAACACGCTGCTGCAGCGAAACCCCTATGAAGTCGTCATCACTGACCATGGAAGGTATTAACATGGCTTGTCCGTTCTCAAAAGGTTCCCAGAGTTTTATTGTGCCTAATGTTGTTCTGTAAGTTCCCGCTTTTAATGTCCCGTTCTTGGCTTGCACAATAGCGTGTGGCATGATTACCTCCTTGCCTATGTAGTTGGGGACTGAAATATGGTGTTCTTTTCTAAGTAAGACCCTGTAGATTCTCTTACCCTGGTTTAGCCATTTTTGTTCATATTTTGTCCCAACTTGACTCTTATTCGTGACGGTGTAGTCTACTACTGAAAAAAGCTTGCTGTCCTCAGCATTCTTTGCCGCTTCCTGAGCATATGCCTCCACATCGGTTTGAAGCTGAACAACACCTTTGTCCACAAGGCGTGACGCATATATCTGGAGTTTCGGTAACGTAAAAAGTCTCCTTGAGCTGTGTTTTCTGTGAGGCCAAGGTAGTGGGAAGTTAACGTATATGGCTTCCACACTTTTCTCAGGAAATAGCTCTCTAACACCCCAAACGCCGTCCATTAACAGCAATGCAGTTTTCCTGTGATCCACTGTTTTTAAAGCTTTTTCCACGCTTAAGAGTGAAACTTCAAATCCAATCACGTTGGCGCCACTGCCCTCTAATGTCTTCAAGAACTTACCGTTGCCAAAACCGATTTCTATCACTAAAGGCTTACTTTCGGGAAAAAACACCTCCCAATTTATGGGAAGAGAGGTCATACTTTGAGGTTTTATGAGCATGAGGGAACCTCACCAGTAATAGGGCGTGTAGTATGTCTCGCTTTGGCGTCGTCGAACTATGGGCCGCACTATGAATGCCACAATGACTCCAAAAATGAAACCTCCGATGTGAGCCCAATATGCCACGTAACTCATGCTGTCAAGAAGACTGGGGAGCACGTTTCCCTGAAAGAACCAGACCAAAAGCCAGAACCAAGCCGGAATATTGACCACGGTAACGAAGAATATCAAAAATATCAAGGAGGCAATGCGCGCATGCGGGTAAAAAATCAAGTATGCGCCCATGACTGCAGATATGGCACCGGAGGCCCCAACGAAAAACTCCGCACTTTGGGGCATCATGTAAATGTGAGTGAGACCAGCTACCATGCCGCCTAAGAGGTAAAAGGGAACATAGAATTTGCCAAAGTCTTCTTCAATGTTATCACCGAATATGTACAAGAACCACATGTTTGATATGAGATGGTACAAGCTACCATGGAACCACATGCTGAGAAACAATAGACCCCAAGCTGTTGGATCCAGCGGATTCGCTGAAGTCAAGCTTAAGAACTTTTGTGGACTTATGTAAAAAGAATCAGGTAGCAGTGGTTGTACGAATATGTAAACAAGAATGTTTACGGCAATTATGAGGAGCGTCTTAACCGGGAAACTACGTCGTCTATTTATATCGAATAATGGAAACATCTGTGGGGACCTCTACATTTTTGGAGTAGGAGACTGCTCGTTGTGAACCTGCTGGTTGTGGATACAACATGAGCAAGTCGTAAATTTCCTTTGGCATGGACGTGTCAATGTTCAGATTAAGCTGCCGCGCCTCTTCAGCAAATATGGGGTTGTCATGCGTGTAATAGCCTTCGCAAAGTAAAGTTGCTATTTCCTCAGCTTTGTCCTCATCCATGTGTTTCTTTAAAAACCACTTCACTGTATCCTTAACTTGATCAATGGCTTTACGGCTTACGTCGGCTAGTATGAGGGTTTGATCGTCCACGTTTTGTACGCCCTTGTCTTTTACAGCTTGGAGAATGCTTGCTGCTGGCATGCCATTTATCTGCGGGTCCAAAGGTCCAATAACAGCGTGCTTATCCATGATTATTTGGTCAGCTGCCAAAGCTATGAGCGTGCCGCCGCTCATGGCATAGTGCGGTATGATTACGGTGGTCTTCGCAGGGTGCATGTACAGTGCTCTTGCAATTTGTTCCGCAGCCAGTACCAAGCCGCCTGGTGTGTGAAGTACTAAATCAATGGGAGTATCGGGTGGCGTACTTCTGATGGCAGTTAAAACGGCTTCTGAATCTTCCATGGTGATGTATCTGGCTATGGGTAGTCCCCACAGAGCCACACTTTCCTGCCTGTGAATCAGGGTTATGAGGCGAGAATGTCTTTTTCTCTCCCACGCACGTATGAGGGTCTGCCTTGCGGCTTGTAGGTAATGTTGATGAATAGCCGGAGACATGGCTGAAAAGAGTATGATGAGCCAAAATATGCTCCACACTACATCCAAGGAAATTACCTCCTTTCGGTTAATTGAATTATATTATATTCGCCATAAATAGGAAGAATTGAAGAAACGTTTAAAACTCTTGGAGTGGCTCAAGTAATCTCAAATGTTTTATAATGTGAACATGCCAAGAAGGTTCAGAAAAATACAGAAACAAAAAAAGCCCGCGCAAGCTGCAACGGGCAGATTTTGGGCGGCTTTCAGCGACGCCTACACCTTTGGTGCAACACTGCTTGTGTCCATGGGCATTTTTGGCGTGGCTGGCTACTACTTGGACCAGTGGCTGGGCACGTTACCCACATTTACAGTGGCATTGCTGCTTATTGGCATTTACTTATCTTTCAGAGTTTTCATAAAGGACGTTCTAAAGCGAGGAAGGGTAAGAAATGGGTAATGAACTTACGCTTTCGGTGAACAGTTTTTACTGGAGCTTTGTGGTTACCGGTTTGCTTTGGCTGCTGTGCTGGTACGTTAGCACGAAGGCAAAGCAGGAAGGTACTTGGAAGTACGCAGTCATGGCTTTATGGAATTGGTTAATTTCCTATGGCAGGGAACTTTTGGGCGATTATGCTCAGGAGGTCATGCCTTTCTTAGCTACGTTTTTTGTTTACATCCTCACAGCCAACTGGTTAGGGCTTCTGCCGGGGTTTGTAGCTCCCACACGTGATCTGTCTGTGACAGTTGGCTTGGCTTTGCTTTTGCTCGTATGGATACATGCCTATGCCATAAGGAAAATGGGATGGAAGAAGTACCTTGCTGTGTTCTTCTCTCCTGCTTGGTGGATGTTCCCTTTGAACTTGATGGAGCACATAACCCGGTTACTGTCTCTGTCCGTACGTCTTTACGGTAACGTTTCAGGCGAACATTTGGCCGTAGCTGTCATATCTTTGCTGGTTCCACTTATTGCACCCATACCATTGCTGGGTTTAAGCATGTTTACAGGTTTCATTCAAGCATACATTTTTATGACTCTGGGTATGGCTTATACCGCTGAGTTTTTGGAAGAAGGAGGTCTTTTA
>DUSQ01000019.1 GCA_012842545.1 Coprothermobacter sp. | reverse complement strand
AGATCAGCTTCTCTTGTTATGCCAAAAAGTCTTTCCTCCAGGACACTGATTAGTTTCTCTTGCTCCAGTAGCAAGGGAACGTCATACACGGACTCCACATCGTAACTGTTTATGATGCCTTCCAAAGGAACGTCGCAAAACAGGGAAGTCTTCTCCAATACTTGTTTCTCCAAAGGGGTATGAGACCTAAGCACAATGGCATCGGGCTGAAGGCCTATGGATCTGAGTTCTTTAACGCTGTGCTGAGTAGGTTTTGTTTTAGCCTCACGGGTGGTTTCCAAGATGGGCACATAGGTCACATGAACCACCACGCTGCCGTTTGGTCCGAGCTCTCGCCTTAGTTGACGCACTGCTTCCAAAAACGGTAAACTTTCAATGTCCCCCACCGTACCACCAATCTCAACCACGGCTAAATCAGCACCCTGAGCACCATACAGAATGCTTTCCTTTATGGCATCGGTGACATGGGGAATCACTTGCACAGTGGAGCCCAGGTAATCACCCCTACGCTCCCGTGTTATGACCTGCGAATAAATCTTTCCCGATGTGATGTTGTTTTTACCAGACAAATTCTCATCCAAGAATCGTTCATAGTGACCCAAGTCCAGGTCGGTTTCGGCGCCATCTTCCGTTACAAAAACCTCTCCATGCTGATAAGGGCTCATGGTACCAGCGTCCACATTCAGATAGGGATCCATCTTTATGGCAGTAACTTTGTAGCCACGTGCCTTGAACAACATTCCCATGGACGCAGCCGCTATACCCTTTCCCACAGAACTAAGAACTCCGCCTGTAACAAAAACAAACTTTGTATTTGTCATCATCTTTTACATCCTCTCCAACTTCTCAATACCTAAAAGAGTGAATAATTCCTCCATGACCTCGGTAAACCGTTCTACCAGTTGCCAACGCGCATTCTCATATTCGGAACCGATGACTCTATCAAATTGATAAAACTTATGAAAGGCATCCGACAGTTCCCATGCGTAGCTCTCAATTATGAACGGATCAAGTTTTCTCACAGCTAAAGCCATGCGATCTTCAAAAGCATTCAGAAGCCGCAGTAACATTCTTTCATGAGAGTCAAAACTCACCGAATTTCCAAATTGCCGTTCATCAGTTCGTGCCAATATGTTCTTGGCACGCACATAAGCGTACTGAATGTAGTAAACAGGGTTTTCCATGGCTTTCTGCTTGGCAACTTCAATATCAAAATCAATAGTGGCGTCCACCGACCTAGTGATGAACATGATGCGAGCTGCATCTTTTCCGATCTCATCGATGAGTTCATCCAGTGTGAGAAATTCTCCTTTGCGTTTGGACATGGCCACAGCTACGCCTTGTCTCCAAAACCTCACAGTCTGAACCAGTACCACGTTTAAATAATCAGGGAAACCCAAAGCACTTAAAGCAGCGTTCATCCGCGGGACATGGCCAATGTGGTCAGCTCCCCAAACGTTTATGAGCAGGTTGTAGCCCCTATTGATCTTCTCCATGTGGTAGGCGATATCAACTAAGTAGTAGGTGTACTCGCCGTTACTTTTTACAAGCACCCTGTCCTTGTCATCACCAAAAAGTGTGGATTTAAACCACAAAGCTCCATCCTGTTCATAAACATAATCTTTTTTCCGCAAAGAATCAATGACCTTCTCCGGCCAGCTTTCCTGTCTTATACGTCTCTCACTTGTCCATGCCTTCATGGTCACGCCCAACTTCTCCAAAGTTTCCTTGTGCCACTGACGCATCATGTCCACAGCATCATGCCACAGCACGTTCCATCGCTCTTCTTCACTAAGGGTGTCCCAATCAAAACGCTCCAAAATGCTTCTTGCCACATCCACAACATAGTCTCCATGATAAGCATCTTCAGGCAGCTCCGCGTCTTCACCTTTAAGCTGTTTTATTCTGATCTCCACGCTTTTGCAGAACTTCCTTATTTGCTCACCAGCATCATTCACATAAAACTCTGAGTCAGCAAGGTCATATACTCGGTCAAGCAAATTTTCCAGTACCGATCCCACCACCGCTCCCCTGCCATGTCCAATATGAATGGGGCCAGTGGGATTTGCGGACACGTATTCCACCAACACTTTGCCAGAGCGTTTTGGGTAAGAAACGAATCCCTGAGAAAGACGCTCCATCCACCACTGATCATCCATGGTCACATTCACGTAGCCTTTAACTGCCACTGCGCGAAATGGCCCATGCAAGTTTTCTGCAATGGTTTGAGCAATTCTGTCAGGAGCAGTTCTCAGCCTCCTTGCCAGCACAAAACCAATGGGCACCGCATAATCACCCATGGTAATGTCAGGCGT
>DUSQ01000018.1 GCA_012842545.1 Coprothermobacter sp. | reverse complement strand
CGAGATGTCCAAGACATTGCCATGCATATTGCTTCCGAGCAAGGTTGTGCTGTTCTAAAAGAGGTAGCTAAGGCAAACTTTTCGTTAGTCAGAAGGCTTTGCCTTGGTGGTGAACAGAATCTTTTCTAACCAACGGGTTACTTTGGTGTGGGCAGCATCCTTTGGAGACAGCGGTTCCACTTTAATGAATGCTAAGTTGTTCCACTTGGCGTAAAGCCCATCTGTGAAAAATTGATCTCCAATGACCACGGCTGTTTTGTCTTTGGGCACGCACTTCCTTAAGATGAACCATGATATGGGAAGAGGTTTCATGCACATTCCGTAAGCCGGGACATGCAGGGTTTCTCTGATTAGCTTTGCTCTATAAGGTTTCGTGTTGCTTATGACCACGATGATGAAGTGTTTTTTTGCTTGCCGCATCCATTGTGCAATATCATCAGGAATGACATCTTGATCATAGGGCATTAGTGTGTTATCCACGTCCACAACTAATGTGCCCACACCTTTACTTTTCAACGTTTCCAAGGGAATGTCGCTAACGCGACTAAAATAGGCAATGGGTTTTAGATTCATCGGCTTGGGTTAAGCAGCCAGACCTCCATTTGACTCGGAAGTTCTATTATGTCTACCTCTGAACCGAAAGATTTTATGATGTTCGATGGGAAGTGACTTAGGAAATCTTCCACGCCGGTTATGGGCCACGTTTCTGTTTTTGCCGTCTTGAAGTGCATGGGCAGCACAATGTTGGGCTGTATTTTCTGGACCACGTCATATGCTTCACTTGCATCAATGGTGTAAAAGCCTCCTACTGGAACCATGAGTATGTTCACTCCCTGTAAGAATTTCTCTTCTTTTTCGCTTAGCGGTCTGCCAAGGTCACCCAAATGAGCCAAGGTGGTTTTGCCATCCGACATCTTGAATATGATGTTCTCTCCTCTTTGAGCACCACCTTGCTTGTCGTGAGAGCTAAGAAGACCTTCCACCGTCAAATCACCGAAGACGTGTTTTCCCGGTCTATCAACGACTGTAAACTGTCCCTTCAAGTCACCTGTGTAGTTGTGGTCGTCATGATGGTGGCTCATGGTGACAATGTCAGCCTCCACATTCTGTGGACCGTAACCTCCTTCGCCAAACATGGACTTGTTGTAAGGATCGGTTACTATTCTTTGACCATTCCAGTCAATGTAAAAGCAAGAATGGCCCAAATACATGATGCGCATGATAACGTCCCCTCCTTCGGGCTTCAGCAAGCCTGGATATATTCTTTTTACCATAAACGTGCTCTGTTTATCCACCCACAATGGTATTACTAAGCTAAGTTGACTGTCATGACGTATCACAATGTTATTAAATGAATTTTATGGAGTATAGAGTATAATTTTACACGGGAGGAATTTGTTTATGCCTGAAAGTGGTGAGGGGATGAAGAATTCTGAGCTTCTTTTGGATGAGGAAGTATTGAAAAATTTTTATTACGAACCACACAGTTTAGGTAGCCACCGTATTTATCGCAGGGTTCTCATAATGGAGAAGTCTGGCATGCTGGGGCGCATAGCCGACTACAAACTCATCGATTTTATTGTTCCAAGTATGACTTTGGAAGAACTTTTACCATTTGTGAAGCCTGTTAATGATGTTATGATGCAGAGATTTTTACTGCCTGGGCAAGGAAAAATGGTCAAGAAGTCGTTTACCTGGGGGCTAAAAGGCTGGGCATACATCGGTTTTTTAGAAGGTGAGGAAAAGGTGTTGGACGATCTTCGTAAGGAATTCAAAGAGGCTCTAAAGCCTTTTTCGGAGGGCTTTGAGTAATCACATAAGGTTTTCAGTGCTTCATAAAAGGGGAGGTGAGTTTTAATGGCGTTGACGCTTTTTTTGGTAGCCGCAGTGTTGTTTATCATTGCTTACATTGTTTACGGAGGCTATCAAGAGCGAGTGTATGAACTGGACAGCACCAGAAAGACCCCAGCCGAGGAACTTTATGATGGTATTGACTACGTTCCCACTCATCCCATGATTCTTCTGGGTCACCATTTCTCCAGTATTGCTGGTGCAGGTCCCATCGTCGGTCCAATTACTGCGGCTAACTTGTTTGGGTGGTTGCCTGCTTATCTGTGGATTGTTATTGGTTGCATTTTCTTTGGTGCTGTTCACGACTTTGGGGCCATCGTGGGTTCCATCAGACACAAAGCCCTAAGCATCGGAGAACTGGTCAATGAGTACGTTGGGCATCGCGGAAAGATCCTTTTTAACTTATTTGCTTGGCTAACGTTGGTCTTGGTGGTTGCAAACTTTCTTGAACTTGCCGCAGGTTCCTTCGCTGGCGATCCAGCAGTGGCTTTCAGTGCCATTTTGTACATTGTACTGGCTATCATTTTTGGTTTGATGGTTTACCGCTACCACTTATCCATCTTGTGGGCTACTATTATCTGTCTGCCTTTTGTTATCGGTGCACTGTTCTTCGGTAACAGCTCTCCTTGGGTACAGTCCACGTTTGTGCTAAGTGCCGCCTCTTGGCGGTGGATTTTGATCATCTACATTTTCTTGGCTTCTGTCCTTCCAGTGTGGATTCTGCTTCAGCCTCGTGACTACCTTTCTTCGTGGTTCCTGTATTTTGCAATCATTATTGCAACTATTGGTATCCTATTTGGTGGGCACCTGCTGGATGTGAACCTTCCTGCCTACAAGGGATGGTATGCTGGCGGAAACAATTACCTGTGGCCCATGTTGTTTATCACCATCGCTTGCGGTGCCATAAGTGGTTTCCACTCGCTTGTAGGTAGTGGTACCACGGCAAAGCAGTTGAGGAACGAGAAAGATGCGAAACTGATTGGTTACGGTGGCATGCTTCTTGAAGGTTTGGTTGCGGTCATTGCTTTGATCACAGTCATGAACGCTGGTAAGATTCTGCCCGTGGTAGAAGGGGGCGCACCTAACCCGCAGTACACCTTTGGTGTGGGTTTCTCCAAGTTCTGGTCAATTTTCGGATTACCAGCTAACGTGGGCGTTTCTTTCGGTATGTTCACAATTAACACGTTCATTCTTACCACACTGGACACTGCTACCAGACTTGGACGCTTCCAGCTTCAGGAGCTAACTGGCAACAAGTTGGATCGGTACACTGCTACCATAATCACATTGATTGCCATGGCACTGTTGGTATTCATGAAGACTGGCGACCAGCCAGTTTGGGCAGTGATTTGGCCTGTATTCGGTTCTGCAAACCAACTCTTGGCGGGCTTGGCACTTCTTGCAGTGACGGCATGGATAATGAAGGGTCTGCACAAGTCTGCTTGGTTCACCGCTGTCCCCATGGTATTCATGATTGTAACCACTATTGCCGCTCTGTTCTTGCTTGTTCGCTCCAATATTTCTAAGGTGTCCACTCTGCCATTGGCCATAGTTGCCATCGTGCTTATCATCCTGGCTATTTGGCTTGTGTACGAGGCTTACCATGCCTTGTCGAAGAAAAGTGCCTAAGAAGACTGTGAGCAGGGGTAAAGGATTTGGAGGCGCCACGGGGCGCCTCCTTGTTTTCTTTGAACGCCCAGGCAACACTACCAGCTGTGCCACCATTGACATGCGTGAGATGGGTGATGTTTCAGTTCACCCATACAGCGACGACCCTGACCAGCTTGCTGCGGTGTTGCGATACATCCACGACAAATATCCTGAGGTGCAGGTGGAGCTCATTGACCCGAGAAACTTCTTTTATTTTTGGTATGTGGCAAAGCACCGCGTAAAGGGTGGTAAAGCTACTTGGATTTACAACGGGCGTAAAGTGTTCGAGGGCATACCGTCTTTGGATGAGGTGGACAGCTTGCTTTCACAGGAATTAGGGTAGATGGTGAAGACATCATCATTTGTAACTGATATCGTCACAGTATTGTAGCGGCGAGCATGCTTTACAGTGGTAATTTGGCTATGCTATAATAACAATGCTCGTTGGGGGATCGTCTAACGGGCAGGACACGGGACTCT
>DUSQ01000002.1 GCA_012842545.1 Coprothermobacter sp. | reverse complement strand
CTGCTTACCTGCTTACCTGCTTACTCCTTTGATTGTTTTTCCATGCTTGGATCATTATTGTTATCATCAGTAGCAGTAGCAGGTGTATCCTGCTCAGGTTTTGTGCTGAGCAAAGCCTGGACAATTTCTTCTTCCAGGTCGTCGTTGAACCTTCTAACCTGCTCTGGCAGTGTGAAAAGGTCGTAAATGATAAGACAAATTAGGATGATTAGGCAAACGATACTCAATAAAAAGCCGAACCCCATTGTTTGGGCAGCTTTGCTATGACCCATAAGGAAACCCAGAAAACCAGCCGCTGCAAACGTTATTAAATTGGACAAAAACACCACAAGCCCCAAGAAGAAGTACAACAACGCCTGGGCTGTTCTTTCCAAGTAGAACTTGTGCAAGCCAAACAAGCCGCCAACGACCAAAAGAACGTAGGCAAAACCAGCTTGTTTATGCGACTTCATCATTTCTGCCATCAAAAGAGCAATCTGTTTTTCGCTTAGCCTCTCTTTGTTACTTAATTCCATTGGGTAAAAACCTCCTCTCTTTTGTCAGTGTGCAACAAAGCTTTCTCCAAGTAGAAGTGCTGACGTAGTAGCCCCAAACTTCCTCCTATGAACCACAACGTGTAAGCGCGCCCCATGTCTTTCTTGCAGAGTGCCATTTCGCTTTCCAAAATGGAAAGTTGTTTTTCGGTAAGCCCCTGCTTGCGTTCCACTGACAAGTTCCCGACCCCCTTCATTGTTTTTGTTCACTGCTTATGTGAGCAAGCGAGACGCGAGCTCGCTGGCAGCCCCTGTGTTGTGAGAGCACTTGACTGGGTATGATCCACCGCACTGGTGCACTTTTTTAAGAAGTTGCTCCCCAACTTTTATTTTATGCATGGTTGTGCGTTTTGTCAATAACAGTTTCTGCCCCGTGTTCTTCTTTATGAACTTACATTTTGTTGGCTATTTGCTGAATCCATGAAATGGCATTAGTAATGCGTGCTCATGCGTGCGTCTGTGTTGACAGACTGGCACGCATTAGCATGTTCTATATATTTATGTTGCTTGAGTGGCTTGAAGGCTTAAAAAGCATGCGTTTACTGTGGTAGTGTTTCTTTTAGTCTTACTGCTCATCGTCGGCGTTCAGATTACTTTTGTTATGCCCAAAGTACATGCAAGTTCAGAACAGGGCACAAAAGGAAACCACTTTTTTTGCTCAAATGTGAGAGGCAAGATCAGTGTTTTGGAAACATGCGAAGCTAATCCAAAATGCTGATCACCGTGACATCACAAATGGTAATTTTTGAGTACGTGCACATTACCACTCCCAGAGCTCGGTACACCATCACCACGATGCCTTCCTGTGGTTTTGAAAAATGAATATGCCGGCACTAAATGGTGGTACTCCTTCTTAGCCGTCCGCTGTGTTTGTTTTTCCCTCCGTGCCTGACTGCAGGAGCTGGTCAATGATTCGGCTTTCAACTGTTTCGTTAAACTGCCGGACCTGTCCTGGCGTGGTAAACAGGTCAATGATGAGCATCACACCCAAAACTCCAGCACACACAAGACCAAAAGTAAAAAGCATTGTACCCGAGGCTCCGAAAGAAATGAGGCCGGTGAACTCACCCACAACCAAGGAAATGAACCCCACCACGCTGAGCAATACGTACAGCACACCTTGTTTTGTTTTGCCCAAGTAGAACTTGTGAACACCCAGAAACCCAAGAAAGATGAGAAGGATATAAGCCAAGGGCATGCTCTTTCTCTTTTTTTTCAGTTCACTTTCTAAAATGACAAGCTGTTTTTCTGAAAGCTGTGCCTTTTTGTCAATGGACATATACGCTCACCACACCCTCCCCTGTGAAACTTTGCTTGCACATTTAGCCCAGCACCGTGGCGCTTTCACAAGCACGATTAGCCCTCAATCAGTACCAAATTCATTTTGCGCCTGACCATGTGCTGAAAACATTTTAATCCATGAAGTGCAAATGGTTACAGCTGGTTTGACTTACGTACTGGAAGTTTGGTAAGTATGGGATTTTATTAAGTGTTGGTGCCGAGGGCGGGAGTCGAACCCGCATGGGTGGTGAAGCCCGGTGGATTTTGAGTCCACTGCGTCTGCCTATTCCGCCACCTCGGCACATCAACCACGTCAACCACGTGTAACGTATGTACCACT
>DUSQ01000079.1 GCA_012842545.1 Coprothermobacter sp. | reverse complement strand
TGTGATGTACTACCTACAAAGTCAGCCAGCGACAATACCTTCTCATTGCACTCTGGATGAGCTAGTACCAAAGCATCGGGATGGTCATTTTTTGCCTGGGCAACCTCCTCAAAGGTTAAGCCATCATGTACTGGACAACTACCGGTCCACGTAATCACGTTTTTCTCTGGTGCGTGTATCTGCACGAACCTTCCCAAATTCTTATCAGGAACAAAAAGTACGTCCTTGTTCTCAAGAGAACGAACCACATTTAAAGCGTTACTTGAAGTACAGCAAATGTCACTTTCAGCCTTTACTTCAGCGCTACTGTTCACATAGCTGACCACAGTAGCCCCTTCATATTCCTCTTTTAATTTCCTGATATCCTTAGCGCTCAAAGAGTCGGCCAAAGGACAGCCAGCTGCCATAGACGGCGCAAGCACTGTCTTTTCAGGACAAAGGATTTTCACAGTTTCAGCCATGAAACGCACCCCAGCAACCACAACAACAGGAACTTCCACAGACAACCCATAACGGGCCATATCCAAAGAATCCCCCACAAAATCTGCTAGATCCTGTATTTGTGGGATTTGATAATTGTGTGCCAAAATAACAGCGCTTCTTTCTTTCCTTAACTTATCAATTCCTCTGAGTAATTCAACGTCATTCATGTCTGATTCTTGCACCCTCTTCCCATCAATGTGTGGTACATATTCTCATAACGAAAATCCATTGTTTAGATAATAGAATATCAGTTTTTTTCCGCCGAATCACGGTTGTTCTTGTACCTGTGCCAAGCTCCCATGACCACAGTAAGGCTAACAAAAGCCAAGCCCCACCCAATGATCATGGCAATGAGCCAGTTTTGGCTAGCATTTGCGCCGAGAATGGTAAGTAGAAGTCTCGATCCCTGCCAAGTAGCCCAAAGCCAGGCAAAATTCCAACTAAAGGCTCCCATGGAAGAAAATAGCGTATAAATTGGCAAGTTCATGCCTAAGGTACCGGCTAAGAGAATGGTTGGCGTCCTGATGGGGCCAAACCATCTCGAAATAACCACAACCCAGGGCCCATACTTGTTGGCAAGACTTCGCAGATCGTCCACATCATCTGGTTCCAACCTCAAGAATTTTAGCTTCAATACAAAAGCCTCACCAAGTTTGTTGCCAATTAAATAACCCAACACATTTCCCAAGAGGTTAGCCAAGCTGGCGAGTATCCAGCAAAGCAAAAAAGGAGCCTTTCCCTGTGTTATGAACATAGCTACAACAAAGAAAGCCGGTTGGAAAGGAACGCCGGGCATACCGGTCCCCTCCACTATGAGAAGTAGATCAAGGACAAGGTTTGCGATCCAGACATTATCGGCCATGGTATTTCCAAACGCTACTCATTTAAGAACAAGACTCCCTTGCTAACATGCAAATCCATTTCACAACCTTCTTTTACTATTAATAAACACCTTTTTAGGCATCAAATGCGTTGGCTGGAAAGCAACAGTACTTTGCCAGCTTTTGCGACCTACAACCTATTGTAGCAACTTAACGATCTTATTCCAAAACCCATGTTCACAACTATTTGCCTTGCCCAAGTAAACACCCTTCCTTTAGCCAGTCACAGACAACAAGACTTTGCTGTACAAGTCACCAATCTATCCTCCACCGGACCTTTCTAAAAGCTAAGAAAATGCCAAGGCAGACTGTCCACTTGCACTCCTTCATAGTAGCTTTGAACTGAAATACCTACAAAGATGCTGTGTGCAGGCTTACCTTTAAGAACAAGAGCGAATAAATCCTTGCTCATGCTAGCTGTGGCCTGAAGTGAATCGGTGTTACTTATGCTAAGCCCATTAGTGGTCACTGAAGCCCATGTATCATAAGAAGAAATCAGTTCTTCAGCACCGAAAAACTTAACACGTACTAAGAAACGCGTCCCAACTCTTGCCCTGCCACCAAGCTGTACCCCTAATACCATGCTCTCATCTTTGGTTGTCAATGCGTACAGCCTATTCAAATACGCCCCCGAGTTCAAAACAAGGACAGCTTTGTTACTTTGAGGCGAGTAGCACACAGGTTCTAGTGTGAGCAAGCCTCGAAAAAGGTCCTCATCAGTTACCGCGGCTTCCACTTTTGGAATTCTTCGAACAACATACAGGTTGAAAAGCTCGTTAGGACGCTCAAAATTCTGCAAAAATTGAGGCATCACAGTTTCCTGGGTGTGATAATTAGAAATAGCCTTGACTTTCATCTGTTTGGCGGTCTGAGAAAGTGCCAAGGAGTACCACCGATATCCTTCAACCAGAAAATACTTTGGAGGATACAATACTTCTTTGAGATGCTTAGAAGCAGGCATGGTTTGCCAATAACCAGAGTGAATGACATAAGTAAAAACCTTGGGAGAATAAGCTTTATCAAAGCTTTCCATCTGCAGTAAAGCTGTCATTACGAAATTAGAAGTTGCCCAGTGGTCTGAATTCGCATCAGAGCTGTCTGTAACCAAGACACTCGTAGGCATGTAACTTAAGATCACGGTTTTAATTAAACTGATCAATTCGGGAGCAGTGAAAGGAGCCCCTGGCTTAAATGAATGATCATATGGTACCTGAGTGTAACCAGTGCAACTGGATCGGTAAGGCACGTCACCCCATACGCCCTGCCACAGCTTAGCAAGGCCCTTATCGGGGAAACCAAGGAATATTACATCACTCTGTGCTATGCCAAGCGAAGTCAGCGATGTTATGGTTTCTAGTTGGCGCTGTTCTCCGTACTGCAGGTAAGTCTGCGGCTTCGGCTTTATCTGATACAAGTAAGCCTCTACTCCTCTGGTAAAGCAGTCTCCATTGGTCATTATAACTACTTTGACCTGCTTGCCCTGCTCCTTAGCCATCCATATAAGACCACCCGCTGCCAAACTTTCATCGTCGGGATGAGGTGCAAACACAAGCACCCTGTCACCCAGATCGTCAACGGACAAAGACTTGACCTGTTGCTCAATATCGTTTTGCGTGTTTCTACCACGCACAAATGTTGAAGTAACAAACGTCTCCCCAAAAACAAATAGAATTAAGCTCACAGCCAATAAAATCTGTAAAGCAATCCTAAAAGTTCTTTTCATACCGAACATTGCAGCAACTCATTTTGCCTGCACGCTACATGAGAAGAGTTGACCAAAGTACAAAGGACAGTGGGTAAAGCAGTGTGCTCAGAACCACTGTCTTGGATAAAAAAGCAGTGTCTAATCCCAATTGTTCTCCGTAAATTGTAGAAACCACCATGGTTGGCATGCTGCTTTGTAAAACTACCACTTGATAGTCAATGAGTGGTAGTCCCATGAGCGTGGATAAAACCCAAGCAGTTACTGGCAGTAAAACAAACTTCACCAACAGCGCTGGAAAAACTCTGTGATCCCATTCCAGTATCAAGATACAGCCTGTATAGATCATGGCTAAAGGGGAAGTAGCTTTTGCAAGCATGGAAACAGCATCCATGAACGGAACTGGAATTTGCACGCCTTTCAGTAGTATGCCGAATATGGCTCCCAATAAAGGCGGACTAAGAATACTCTTTATTCCTTTTTGCAACCACAGCAAAATGATCATGATAGTATTGGCTTGGTCAAATACCACCGCCCTAGATAGCCCTTCTGGTCCTAAAAGACTCTCAACAATTGGGTACCCCATAAAAGCCGTATTCCCAGCCCAACCAGCGAATACTATTTCTCCTAATGATTTATTGGAAAAACGAAAGATTAAGTACCCAAGAACGTGTAACAAAACGACAACAACTGCGATGAGAATGAAGGTACTGTCTAATGTGCTGCTTCGCATAGCTTGAAAGGCCATGCAAGGAAGGCACACATTGAAAACGAGCTTCCTAATAGTATCAGCGTCCTTTTTTGATAAAACCCCTGTGCTTTTCAGCAAATAGCCCAGAGCCAACAAGAGTAGGAACGTGATGATGGAACCCATAAAGAGAATTCTACACTACTGAAAGAGCAACTTCCTAACCGGCTCCCACCGAACTTCCGCCAGCGCCGCCACCCACGTGAGCTCCGGAACCAAAACCGCCACCTCCTCCAATTCCGCTCTTGCCACTTCCCATGCTCAGCAACGCTGAAGTAGTTATCCTGTTCAAATCATCAATCAACAGTGGTCTAACATATAGTGTTCTGGTTACTGGAGCCTCAGGTGGTGCAGTAGGATAAAGCTGCCTCAGGTTTTTCAAGGTCTGCTTAGCAACACCCAAAGCCGTCCCATAAACCAGCAGTTCATCCCACATGGCCACCGCTTGCGGCGGATTTTGAGAAAGTAAAGTGAAATCCGTCAAGTATTTACGTAAAGCTTGCCACTGCTTTACATAGAGCAAACCTTCTTCTGTCCAGTGGGAAAATACTGCTCGGTTCATAAAAACCACAACAAGCCCAATTACGAAGCTTATACCCATACCAGCTATCATGTAGGTTTCTGCATCCATGAGAGGTAAATCGGTGTCTAAAGAGTAAGTGAGCAATATAATGGGTAAGACAATTCCACCTAGGACTGCCACTATTTTAGCAATTGTGTTACCCGTGCTGTTAAAATACTTGCGTTCCTGTACCTGGCGAGCAATTCTTCCTTGCCATTGAGTTAAATTATTCCAAAATCTCTCCGCAATGGTTCTTTTCTTGAACGTCTTTTCCAAACGGTCGAAAAGTATCTCACCATCTTTATTCGCAATGGTTTTCAGAGCCTCATTAAGCTCTGGTCTGGTTTCGTCATCGCTCACCAGCTTTATTCCTGCCACCTCATTGGATTTCTTCTCTATGAATGTAAGGTGTCCTTTATGAACCATGTCCAAAACGGCGGCAGAAAAACCATTGTTGTCAGGCTCTTGGCAAATCCTGCTAACAATGGCATTTACAAGCTCTGGTGGATCCTGCGTGGGCAAATCTCGTTCATACAGAGCATCATAGGAGATTTTCCGTTCTCTGCCGTAGACCCAGTAAATGGCAACGAAAGCTGCAAAAAGCAATACGGGGTAAAACAAACCGAGCATCTTAGTTCTGTTATAAGTACTTACGTACTCTTTCTCAATTTGCTCAACATCTGCCAAAGTAAGGTAGATATTCCT
>DUSQ01000078.1 GCA_012842545.1 Coprothermobacter sp. | reverse complement strand
GTACTAAGGAGTGGTGGGTTTGACGTTTATGATGTGGGCAAGGATGTCCCCGCTTCCAACATTCTTGAAGCTTGCCGAGAATACAGACCTGACATTGTCGGCCTGTCAGCTATGATGACCACCACTGTGTCACAGGTAAAAGAGGTGACAGATCTCCTCATAGCAAACAACATAAGCGCTTTTGTCATAGCAGGGGGAGCTTCCATGAACAAAGACTTGGCAAATGATTTCGGTGTGCAATACGCAAAAGATGCCATGCAAGCGCTGCAAATTTGCAAAGCCTTCATGGGAAAAAGAGGTGGCAATGAGCCATGAAAAGCGTTGTCCTTAAATTTGGCGGTTCCACGTTGAGAACTGGGGATGACTTAGAAAAGATTGAAAACATACTGAGGCTCCGTCAAACACCTTTTGTACTGGTGGTATCCGCTGTTAGCGGTGTAACTAACATGCTTACCGAGGCACTTGAAAACCTGCCTAACTTGAACGTAGACGGTTTTCTTGATAACTTGGAGCGTATTTATCAGGCTTTCTTGCAAGAGCCCTCTTCAGAGCTACGCCAACGAGTTTTTGCCATAAAGGACTTCCTTAGAGGCGCTCAGCTCATAGGTGAAGCCCCTCCGTTCGTTTACGATTATGTTCTCAGTCACGGAGAACGCTGCTCTTCCCTGCTATTAACCACTTATTTGAACAACCATGGCATGACCTGCAACGAAATGCTTCCAGAACAGTTCGGCCTCATAACCGATGGCATTTACGGGAATGCCTCGGTGGACTTAGGTCAAACAGAAGCACACGTGAAGGAGTATTTTATTAAAGAGGACCAAAGTTATGTGGTACCTGGATTCTACGGTGTTTGTGATGGCAAGGTAACCGTACTGGGTAGAGGGGGTAGTGATTACACAGCAACTTCACTCGCTTATTGCTTAAATGCTGAAAGGGTTGAGCTTTATAAGGACGTTCCTGGTTTTATGAGCTGTGATCCCAAATTTGTCAAAGATGCAAAGCCCATAAGGGAACTTAGTTACGCTGAAGCCGCGGAGCTTTCGTACTTTGGAGCCAAAATCCTTCACCATTCTGCTATTGAGCCCGCCAGCAAACGGCACATTCCCGTTCACATTTACAACATGAACGCATTCAATCCGCAGGGAACATCCGATACGATTATCTGTGCTGATTCTTGCATAACCCACAGTGTGGTAAAAAGCATTTCTTTCACAGACGATGTAGTCGTAATCCAGTTTGCTGGAGAAAACGTTGGAAGAGTACCAGGCATCTTAGGTACCATTGCTTCCACTTTTGGCAATGCAAACATAAACATAAAGTCCGTAATAACCTCGCAAACCAGCATAAACGTGTTGATTTCCAAACAAGACGTGGATAAATGCAAGAAAGTGATGGAGCACATGGATATTCCACATGTGGACAACATTCTCTACAGAACAGACATCTCTCTCATTGCAGCTGTGGGTGACGGCTTGCTCAAAAGACACAGTGTGGCAGCACGCATATTCTCTTCTG
>DUSQ01000017.1 GCA_012842545.1 Coprothermobacter sp. | reverse complement strand
TCGGTAATCTCCCCAGTAAGCAAGAAGGCAAGCGCTTTACTTAGGCCGTGGCCAAAAACATGCAGTATGCCACCCACAAATCCGATGGGGCTGCCTGAAAAAATGCCTAGTACCATGTAACCGACTTGGGCGGTGGATGAAAACGCCAAAAGCCTTTTTGCATCACGCTGCCTATATGCAGAAAATTCTCCCACAAGTACTGTTAAAGCAGCAATTACCATAAGAAATACCGAAAACTGTTTGGTCGTAGCAATTACAGGTGTAAACACAATATACATGAAACGCACCATGGCCAAAATACCTATCTTAATCACTGCACCTGAAAGCAATGCAGAAACAGAAGCAGGTGCAGCAGGGTGAGCATCGGGAAGCCAGCTGTTAAGAGGCCAGATAGCTCCTTCCACACCAAATCCCACGAAGAGAGAAGCAATAGCAAGCCAAAGGGTGCCTGTAGGCATGGATCCAATCTTGAAAGAGATGTCCCACATATTCAGTGAATGAGTGCCTTGATAGATCAGTATCAGAGCAAACAAAACAAAAGAAGTAGCCACAGAACCCAAAATCAAATACTTCATACTAGCTTCAGCAGTTTCTGCAGTCCTGTAGGCATTAACCAAAGCATAGGCACTAATACTTGCAATTTCTAAGAACACATACATGTTAAATAAGTCATTAGTGAGAGAAACACCTGTTGCCCCAGTCACCATAAGTATGGTAAGTATGACAAACCTCATCTCGTCATGGACATGCAAGTACGAAAGGTTATAAAAAAGTGCAGCTAAGGCAACAAACCAAAGCAACATACTCAAACCAGCGCCAAAAACATCTATCCAAAGAGCTATGCCCAGCGGGGGCTTAAACCCAGACATGAAGACGAAGATGGGTTTTTCCATAACCTTGGGCAACACCACCACTAGACCAAATAGCAGTTGAAACAGCGAAAGAGCTATGCCCACAAAAGTTGGGACAAATTTTCTTTTTCCAAAAAGTGCATTTATGAAAGGAAGCAGGAAAGCAACTGCTAAAGGTATACCAATTAACAACGCCGCAGGCTGATATGCTTGCCAAGTCATCCTTTTAGCCTCCTCACCTTATTCATGTCAAAGGTACCAAAATGCTTATGGACCCAGAGGGCAATGCTTAACGCCATGGCAGTTACCGCAACATCAATGACAATGGAGGTAAGTGTCAAAGCGTGAGGAACGGGGTCTGCAACTGAAAGAGTGGGACTAATGTCCATGAAAATGGGAGCTGTAGCGTCAATTCCCCAATACCCCAAGGACACTATCATCAAGTTCAAGCCTGAAGTCACCACAGACAAACTAATGATGATTTTTATTAGATTTTTACGGGCCAAAAGTCCATAAAGTCCAGCCAGGAAAACACCGGCCATGAGTAAGAACGCAACCATTTTAAAACTCCCCCTCCTTAGTCTCTGCCATGGCACCGATAACTTCAACAATACCTCCAAAAACTTTAACGCCCACAAAGAAATTCATCCAGGCTACGACGCCAGCACTGAGAATCTTACCAGTGGTACCAACACCCAAGAAGTCACCCATGAAAAAGCCAGTTTTCCATAGCCCAATAATGGCGGCACCCGCAAAGCCAATACCACCTAAGGCTTCCATCAGAGTGTACTTTTCCAGGTTGAATCTATGTAACACAGCGTCAGCCCCAAAAACAAGGAACACCAGGGCAGCCACGCCACCTAATATAACTCCACCCTGAAAACCTCCACCCGGGCTTAGGTGACCATGTAACACCACATAGGCCCCAAGTGTCATTACCAGCGGAGAAATAAACTTCACGATGATTTTTGGCACCATGGTCATTTCCCCTCGCCACCTTTCAAAGCCGTAACCATATAAACCAGACCAGTGATGGCGACGAACAAAATCGTGGCTTCACCCAACGTATCATATCCTCTGTAACCGAACACAATGGAGGTTACTACGTTGGCTGCATTTACACCACATTCACCACCAGCGTACTGACAATCCACATTCTTCCCCGTTTGTTGTGCTATTTCGTATTCGGTTATAGTTTTTCCAATGTTTGGAATGGGTAACAGCGGATCAGGAGTATCCTGCAGCGTTGAATATTCAGAAAGTGGTGTATTGAAAAGCTTGTCGTTGCCGTGCAAAGAGAAAAATATACCAAAAAACAAAAAAGCTACTATGAGGAAAGCCAAGAAATCTCTGAATTTCATTCTTCCACCTCCTTGGTTCTTTGCAGGACCACGAAGAAGATTATTGGTACCACGACAACACCTACAGCGGCTTCTGCAATAGCAACGTCAGGTGCGTTTAAAAGAAGAAACTCCAGTGCAACAAAGGAACCCATAACAGCTTGTCCGATCACAGCTCTGACAAGATTTTTTTGCAAAACTGTAAACCAGGCGCTAATGAGCGCCCCTACAAGGTTTATCACGTGGAGCAAAAGGATGCCATTACTCATCTGATTCAGCCTCCTTTCTGCTCTTCAAATGGTCAGTCACAGATTTTTCCCACAGTGGCACACCCGCGTAGTAACAGGCTCTAGCTAGCACATGAGAAGCAGTAGGGTTT
The DNA here is from genome assembly GCA_012842545.1 of Coprothermobacter sp. Classification (GTDB taxonomy): domain Bacteria; phylum Coprothermobacterota; class Coprothermobacteria; order Coprothermobacterales; family Coprothermobacteraceae; genus Coprothermobacter. The sequence continues at coordinate 18,647 of DUSQ01000017.1, read as the reverse complement.
GTGATGAGCATGAAAAGTGATAGGAGTAATGCCTTCACGCCAAAGCTGGACAGTAGGCCCAAATGAATTTCCCTTAGAAACACGCCAAGCATTATACTTATGCACCCCAATGTTACGTTCTTAGTCGAGGTTTGCAACTTGCAATATGGATCAGGCATACGCAATATGCCCACTACACCAGCAAAATTAAAAAAAGCACCTATGCCATAAAGAACGTAAGCAACATAGTCCATGTCAGAGCTCCCCCCTTATGTAACGTGCATAAGCCACTACCATGATAAAGTCCAGCAATGCGAGTACCAAAGCTATGTCCAAGTAAATACCACGTCGCATCTCAAGACTCCAAAGAGCCAAGACCACAGCGATAATCGGTGAGATCGTCGACATAGCCACGATGCGATCCATGTCCTGAGGTCCTACTACAACTCTGTAAAGAAGAATCACTGACAAAATGATAAGGAATAACATGAGTAGTAATTCAGCACTCATGAGAATAGCCTCCTCGCGAATGGGGCAGCGAAACCATGGATGATTTCCGCTCCCTTCTTCGGATCCTCCGTGTCCACGTGGATCCAATGAATATACATTTTCTTGTTTTCTTTATCGATATCAACCGTTATCGTACCCGGAGTCAACGTTATGGAATTTGCTACCAAAGTGTATGCTTCATCGGAAGGAAAATCCGCTTCTATTTCGACTATGCCAGGAGAAATAGGTAACTTTGGATTCAACGTCCGTAAAGCCAGATCAATATTAGCCTTTACCATTTCTTTGAGGAGCACAAGAAAGTAAACTATGATCGTTGGCCAATTTAGCGGGTTCAAAACATTAAGCAGCTTGGTATCCAACCAAAGATCATAGGTGAAAAGCGTAACCACAAAAGTCAATATGAGACCGAAAACAACTTCTTGCAAATCCAGTGACCAGGTAAATAACAGCCAAAATATCATACTGAAAAACCATACGCCCACAAACGTTCTGGCTTTATTATTCACATATCATCACCTACCCTTTATCGATCCATGCAGCTCATACATGGATCGATATGACCAACGATAACAGGAGCATCTGCCAAGTTCGATCCACGCATCATGTGTTCAGAAGCAGGTAAATTAATCAGAGTGGGTGTTCGAATCTTTAGCCTAGCAGGTTTATCCGTTCCATCGGTTATCAGATGATAAGCCAATTCACCTCGTGGAGCCTCAACACGGCCAATAACATCATTGGGCTCGATCTTCAAAACAGGCTTTGGGTTCTTAATAGAACCTGATGGTATCTTATCTAAAACTTGACGTATGATCTTAATCGATTCAAGTACTTCCAGAACTCTGACGAAGGTGCGAGACCAAACATCGCCGCCATCTAAGACCACTAGGTCAAAATCCATAAGGGGATAAACAGAATAAGGGGAAGTCTTCCTAAGGTCTTCTCTGATGCCCGAACCTCGTGCAGTAGGGCCTACAACACCCAGTAAGTGGGCTTGTTCGCGGCTAACGAACCCAACATTTTTCGTCCTAGCCAGTATGCTAGCATCCTTAGTCCACGTATCGCTAAGCTTAAGAGCAAGGTCTTCGAGGGTTTCAAGAGCAGCTCTTATTTGCGAAGAGATGTTTTCATCAACGTCACGCCGCACGCCTCCCAACGTATTTACTGCATAATTAACACGATTGCCTGACAAAAGCTCCAACATATCCATGACTGCTTCTCTTCCCGACCATGTGAACATGAATAACGTATCGAAACCCATCTTGTGAGCCATGGCACCCAAATACATCAGGTGACTATGTATTCTCTCTAGTTCAGCAGTGAGTACCCTAATGTACTCAGCTCTTTCGGGAACTTCCAATCCTGCGGCCTTTTCCACTGCTAAGCAATATGCCCAGCTGTGGTGAAATGAGCAAATACCACAGGTTCTCTCCACTAAACCCAGATCTCGAATGAAAGTTCTCTTAGTAGCACTCTTTTCAATTGCTCTGTGAATGAAACCTATTTTGATCTCGGCATCAACAACCATTTCACCTTCCAGCTGTAGTTCAATGTATTCCCCTTCCTCAAAAGCCGGATGGTAAGGACCAAGTGGGAACTTGTAACCCATTATGCACCTCCTAAAAATCTAAATAGATTCCACGCTTAGCATCGTCAGGAATGATAAGCCTCTTAGGACGCGGGTGGTTAGAGAACTTGATATCAAACAAGTCCATAATCTCTCTTTCTGCCCAATCTGCTGCAGGTAGCAAAGGTGTTATGGAAGGGACAACTTTGTCTTCAGGCACTAATAGCCTTAACGAAGCAATCCAACTACCATAAGAAAAATGATACTGCATAAATAAGCTATCACCTTCAGGATATGCAGTTATGGAAATAAAACGGAATACATCTTTGAAATCGGTTATAAACTCGAATAGCTTGAGCACATCCACATCGACTATTTCTCTTTCACCTTCTCCGTTCAGACCGTAACGCTGTAATTTCGCCTGTTCTATACCAGGTAACAAACCTACACCCCCTCACTTTTTTAGAAAGCTATGTTCTGCCCTTATCACTGTATCACTTCTTCAAGAATTCAGTTAGACATTCTAACACTTCTCACTTGAACTACAACCAACAATGCAGACAAATTAATTATACCTGCTATAATTCATTCTTGATGAGAAAAGCGTTCAGAATCAATGGAATTGTGCAGGGTGTCGGCTTTCGGCCCTTTGTTGCCAAAATCGCTAAAGATCTGGGTTTAACGGGGTTCGTACTCAACAGTGGGCATGGGGTTCTCATAGAGGTCCAAGGGGATTCTTCCCTCATTGACCAGTTCGAAGAAAAATTGAATAAAGAAAAACCTCACGAGTCCATATTTATTGAATTTACTACATGGGAATGCGAGGAGATCCAGGGAGAAAGGGAGTTTGTTATCCTTGCTTCTGAACATGAAAAAGACGTTTATACTTTCATACCCCCTGATTTAGCCACGTGTCCGGACTGTGTGGAAGAGATTCTTGATTCAACAAGCCGAAGGTATCTATACCCGCTGACTAACTGCACCAACTGTGGTCCAAGGTACACCGTCATAGAAAAACTGCCTTACGATAGACCAAATACTTCCATGAAGACGTTCTCTTTATGTGAAGACTGTTACAAGGAATATACAGACCACAGAGACAGACGATATCACGCCCAACCGGTGGCATGTCCAAACTGTGGACCCAATACGTATTTGCTTACAAAGGAAGGTACACATGTTCCTGACCCCGACTTAAGAAAAACAGTGCAACTTCTTAAGGAAGGAAACGTTGTATCTGTTAAAAGCTTAGGGGGTTATCTTTTGGTCTGTGATGCTTTTAATGAAAGCGCTGTCCAAAGACTGAGGGAGTTAAAGAAGAGGCCCCAGGAGCCTTTCGCGCTCATGGCCACACTTTCAAACGTTGAAAAGCTTTGCTTTACAAGCAGTTTTGAAAGAGAGCTTCTCGAATCCGCTGCGGCCCCTATCGTGCTTCTTAAGAAAAAACCCAATGTGGCATTGCCTGAAGTTGTAGCACCGGGACAAAACTATTTGGGGTTCATGGTACCTTATACTCCACTACACCACATCATCTTCCACCACTGGCCAGAGGCCGTCTTGGTAATGACCTCGGCTAATCTACATGGTGAAGTTATCTACTACGAAGATTCAGACCTTCCAAAACTTCTGCAAATGGCTGATTACGTGTTAACTCATGACCGTGCCATAGTAACCCACGTCGATGACTCTGTCGTACAAGTCCTAAACGACGGGCCTCACATAATAAGACGAAGCCGAGGTTATGTCCCGCTACCTATAAAGCTTTCAACCCAATGCAAAGTGCCCATTCTCGCCACAGGAGGAGACGAGAAGTCAACGCCAGCACTTGCAAAGAATGGATATGCCATTTTAGGTCAGTACATAGGTGACCTTAAAAACGTTAGGACTATGCAAACCTATGTTAAAGTCATAGACCACCTAAGAGAGCTGTTTGACATAGAGCCTCAAATTGTAGTTACAGACAAGCACCCAGGATACCTTTCCCATGAATTTGCCTATTCCCTGGGTTTACCTGTGATGGAAGTGCAGCACCATGTTGCACATGCACTATCCGCCATGGAAGAGAATCAGCTTTCCAAGGCTGTTGCCGTGGTGTATGACGGAACGGGCTATGGTGATGACGAGACTCTATGGGGTTCAGAAGTACTATTTCTTGAGGACACAAGCTACCAAAGGCTCTTTCACTTTGACTACATACCACTAGTAGGTGGGGAAAAAGCTATCGAAGAACCATGGCGCTTAGCTGCCAGCCTCCTTGAGCCAGATGAAGCTGAGAAGTTTTTTGGAAGGAAAGGGAGACAGATTGCCCTTCTTAGCAAAGAAGCGTCATTTCCTCTGGCTTGTGGTATGGGTCGCATTTTTGATACGCTATCAGCACTCCTTGGTATTTGCACCATTACAACTTACGAAGGTGAACCAGCACAAAAACTGCAAATGGTAGCAGAAAAGAGCTTAGAAAAAGGCGACTTCGCGGATAACGTTAGCATAAAAGGATCAGTGGTTTCTACCAAGGAAATCATTCAAAATACACTGGAGCTCGTTAGAAGAGGCTATGAGGCAACTGACATAGCAAGACTTTTCCACAACACCATTGCAAAGTTAACCGTGAAGCTGGCAGAAAACGTTGGCTATGAAACAGTGGTCATAACCGGTGGATCTTTTCAAAACAGCATTCTATACAACACGGTTCGTGAATACTTGGAAAAGACGGGAATGAAAGTTTTCAGAAATAGGCAGGTACCCATGAATGACAATGGTATTGCATTAGGTCAAATAGCGTATGTTTTGAGGAGGAAGGACAATGTGTTTGGGAATACCCATGTTAGTGGAGGAAATACAAGGGAACAAAGCGTTAGCATCCTTCATGAACGTCCGCAGAGAAATTAGAATAGACGTGGTGCCAGATGTAAAACCAGGCGACTATGTCATGGTACATGCTGGAATGGCTATTGAAATAATGAACCAAGAAGAGGCACAAGAAACACTGGAAATGTGGAAGGAACTAAGTGATGAGGACGTTTTCCTCAACTAGACCCGCTACCATTATGGAGGTATGCGGTACTCATACCCATGAGCTCTTCAGAACTGGTATACGCTTCTCGCTTCCCGATTGGGTAAAGCTTGTAAGTGGACCAGGGTGTCCCGTTTGCGTAACTGATGACAGGGACTTAGCCAGAGTCATACTAATGGCAAAGAAATACGACCTCACGATTATCACTTTTGGTGATATGGTCAAGGTCCCTACTCCTCTTGGTTCCCTAGCTACGCTGCGAAGTGAAGGTAAGAAGGTTCAAGTCGTGTATTCACCAGTAGATGCAGTAAAGTATGCCATGGAACATAAGGACGAAACTTGCGTCTTTTTTGCCGTAGGATTTGAAACCACTATGCCGGCAGTAGCGGCCGCTATCCAGGACCGCGAAACTCTAAACGCTAAGAACCTGTTCTTCATGGTGAATCACAAACGACTTGTTCCAGCTCTGCAAGTCTTGTTTGAATCTGGACGCGTAAACATAGATGGCCTTCTGCTACCTGGACATGTCTCTGCCATCATAGGGGCAAGTGCTTACAAACCCATATTGAGTTCTTCAGGCATCCCCGGTGTAGTAACTGGCTTTAGTAAAGACCAAATGCTCAGAGGAATAAAGATTCTACTTAAGCTTATTGTAAATGGCGAGTTCGATGTCATAAATGCATACCCTGAGGTAGTCCGTGAAGACGGGAATGAGAAAGCTCAGCTGCTCATAAGCAGTTATTTTGAAGTGGGAGGAGGATTCTGGAGAGGCTTGGGTTTCATTCCAAGCAGTGCCATGGTGCTCAAGAAGGAGTTCTCACACTTGGACGCTCAGATACAGTTCCCCGTCGAGGAACCTCAAGTCAGCTCCCCACCAGGATGCAGGTGCGCGGAAGTAGTTTTGGGCGCCGCAGATCCAGCCAGCTGCCCTTTATTTGCCTCGGCGTGCACCCCACAAAATCCAGTGGGTCCTTGTATGGTTTCTTCAGAAGGTGCTTGCGCTGCTTGGTTTAGATATGGAGGTGCAAACCTACATGGATAAAATCACACTCAGCATTGGCACGGGTGGAGAAGAGATGACCCATTTTTTGGAAGAAACTGTTTTTCCAGTATTGGAACAGAGCATTTCTGGTGACGCTGCTATTGTGGGTAGAACTGCTTTTACCATAGATAGCTTCGTAGCTGATCCACCTTTTTTCCCAGGTGGTTCCATTGGAACATTGGCTGTAAGTGGCACAGTAAACGACTTGGTAGCTGCAGGGGCTAGACCTGCAGCATTAGCGTTAAGCCTTATTCTGGAGGAAGGATTGGACACCGACGTAGTGCGCAGAGTCTTGGAAGATGTTCGTAGAACATCTAAGCTGGCTCGAGTGAAGGTCGTTACTGGAGACACCAAAGTAGTCCAAAGGGGAGCCGCTGATAAAATCTTTATTACCACATCGGGGATCGGCGAGAAACTGCTGGAGTTTTCAGCACCGGTGCCAGGAGACGCAGTTATCGTGACGGGCGACATTGCCAGACATGGCGCAGCCATGCTTCTTGCATCGAAGAAGTTTGACCTTGAGGCTCAGCTAACAAGTGACTGTGAACCACTCTACTGGCTCCCCGAAGTCTTACAACCTTTTCAAGCCCAATTGAGGTGGATGAGGGATCCTACTCGCGGTGGTGTAGGCACCGTTCTTCAAGAGTTCTGCAGAGAGTTTTCTCTGGGTGTGAGGCTCTTTCAAGAACAAGTGCCCATTATCCCTGAGGTGACTGGCGTATGCGAGCTTCTCGGTATCGAGCCTCTTCATCTTGCTTCGGAAGGAAGAATGGTAATCGTGATTAGTCCAGACAAAGCTCATGAGCTTTTAGAGCTTTTAAAGCCTTTTGCACCTAACTCGTCCATAATTGGAGAAGTGGTCAATGATCATAAAACACTAACCAAAGTCGTTGATGGTTATGAGACCTTTGTTCCGCCATTGACGGGCGAAATACTGCCAAGAATATGCTGACCGGAGCCAGCCATGCATGAGTATTATGTGGCAAAGCACACGATTTACCAAATCAAGAAAGAACTGGGTGAGATTGATCCAAACTTGGTAAAGAGTGTTGGTCTCAAAATTGGAAAAATGTCAGGCATCATACCGGATGCGTTGAACATGTATCTGAACCTCATAGCACCAGAGGAGGGGTTAACTAATGCCACCTTTGATATCGTTCTGGCACCAGTTCTCTTCCAGTGCAACGATTGCAAGAACGTTTTCGAACCTTCGCGAGAACTTTTCTGGTGCCCAAAGTGTAAGAGCAGTAATGTTACCTTCATAAGCGGAAATGAATTGGAGATACAGTACATCGACGTAGAAAACAGTACTAACAATAATAAGGAGGTAGAAAGAACAACATGAAAAGAATGCTTTTTTTTGAACACTTAGAGGGACACGGTCCATCTGAAGACGTTACACGTATCAACCTTGGGAAAAACATCCTTCAAGCGAACGATGAGGTAGCTCATGAGATATTTCATCTTTACACTGATAGAGGCGTATTTCTTACTAACGTCATGGGATCTCCAGGCAGTGGAAAGACTACACTCATTAAAGCCTTAGCTAAGCACCTAAAGATTGCAGTATTGGAAGGCGATATAGCGTCTTCGGTTGATTCCATCGAATTTGCAAAGATAGGCGTACCCGTGGTGCAGGTCAACACAGACGTTTATGGCTCGGCATGCCACTTGGAGGCTCCCTGGATAGCAGACAAACTTCGATTATTAGTGGAATACAAGCCTGAATTTGTCTTCATTGAAAACGTTGGCAACTTGGTTTGCCCTTCTGATTTCAACTTGGGTGAACACGAAAGACTACTAGTTTACTCCATTCCCGAAGGGTTCGACAAGCCCATAAAGTATCCTCCCATGTTCACTAAAGCCACCACGGTAGTCTTGACCAAAGTCGATTTGGCACCTGTCATGGAGCTTGACATTGAGAAGTTCAAACAAAGTGTGCGCCAAATTAATCCTAACGTTCAAATACTCACTTTTTCAGCAAAGGATGAAGACAGCATCAGTCCAATTGTGACCTACCTAGAAGGTAAGAGACAAGCTCTATTAAACAGTTTAAGCAGCTGATCCATTTCGCTGTTGATTAAATCGGTGTCCATTTCTAAAACATTCTCGTCTTCTCTAATTTGTTGTACCAAGGAGGTAGCGTCTGGGAACTTCTTTTCTTCTCTGATGAACCTGTGGAAGCCATACAGCACGATTTCTCCTGCCGCAATGTCCAGATCAACGCCAGGAACATATATCTCTAAAAGCACATCTTTTCGGTCAAAGGTCGGCGCCTTTCCAAAAGAAGCCAGAGCAGGGCCCGACCACTGATTGCTTAGTAAAAATCCGTCATAAACTCCGTAGGGCGGCCGCGTCTTTTGTTTACTCCAGTGCAGGTTTATGGTGGGAACTCCTATCTTACTACCAATCTTGTTTCCATGGACCCTAGGTCCTCTTATGAAATAGGGATAACCCAACAGTCTAAATGCCCTTTCCATGTTGCCCTCGTGGATATAGCTCTTTATCGCCTTAGTACTAACTGTTTCGCCATCCACTGACACCAGAGGCTCCACTATTAAGTTCTTTCCTTTGAGCTGACACCACTTTTTGAGCAACCCAATGTCCCCTACAGCGTTACGTCCAAAACGGAAGTTTTCACCAACTACTATGGTTTGAACACCCATCAAGTATTTTGAAAGAAACTCCTCAGGTTCCAAGTCCTTTATCCTTTCAAAAGGAAGCTTTATTACCTGACTTATGCCCATGCTTTCAAAAGCGCACAGCCTTTCATCATCAGTAAGAATCCTACTTTGGCTGTAACCCATGGCTTCCTTCGGCAATGGTTCAAAAGTCAATACAGCTGAGCGATCCATTCCGCTGATATGCGAAAGCAATCTACGATGTCCTAAATGTATGGACTCAAATCCACCGAATACGATCATCACGACCTTTTCTATCTTATCTTCTACAACGCTTACCACCAACGTTCCATCACCAACTCTCCTTGACTAATCTTACCAACACCCATGAAACCCTGTGTTCCCCATATTCTGTAGTATGAAGAATCTTCATTGGCATATAACAAATAGTCTGCTTTGCCTGATTGTCTCAAGCATTTTTCTTCATCACCTTCAACTTTGATGTCGGGCAAGAAAGATAGCGCTTCTTCAATGCGGACCACTTTCTCCGTGTTCAACTCTTCTAGAGGTATTCCAGAATCAATGCTTATGTGCCCAATTCTGACGCGCGCCAGGTCTGAAACCACGCATGGAGAACCTACTATTTCACCAATTTTCATTGCAAGTCCCCTTATATATGTACCTTTGCTAACCTCAAACAGGACTACGGCTTTTTCAACTCCCCGCTGTGACGCTTCTTGCACCTCCAGTAGCAGGCTTGTGCTCACATGAGCAACCCCTTTAAGGTCTGTAACGGGTTTGCCCTCGTAAAAGAGATGGTAAAGCCTCTTACCGTTCACCTTTTTCGAGGAAAGAGGTGGTATGGGATACTCGATGTCGCCCTTGAGCTTGTTCAAGCAGCTTACCAGTTCTGCCGTACTTGGTCTGCGCTCGGAAACACCAGTAGTGTTTCCCGTTATGTCCCATGTATCTGTCTCTAAGCCAAACTGAAGTGCGCACACGTAAGTCTTGGGTAGTGAAAGGAAATAGTCAGAAAAGCGACAAGCTCGTCCTATGCAAACCGGCATGAGGCCCCAGGCAAAAGGATCTAACGCTCCCACGTAACCAGCTTTCTTTACACCAAGTGCAGACTTCACTTTGGACAAGAACGCCATGGGTTTCAGGCCTTTGGGTTTAATTGTCCACAAAAAACCATTTAACTCTGGCATGAAGGGTCCACCTGTCTGGCGAAAATGCGTTGAACAAGTGTTCTGGGATTGCTAACATCTCCACTACCGTTGATCCAGTCAGCCAACTCATGTAAGCTTTCCAAAGTGATGTCCTCACGTACCTTCATAGCTGCCCTCTCAGCGTTGGCACCTTTAGAGATTAGCTGAGACATGCCTTCTAGCAGGTCCTCACTCACGTTAACACTCAAGAGTTCTGATTCAGCATAGGCTTGTGAAAGCTGCAAGTCCAGTTCACTTAGCTGCGGTGGCTCGTTGCATTCTTGAGTGAATGCAGGCACATCAGTATCCACCAAAGCTAGCACTTCTTCCATGACCTCGCCTAACCCCATAGAAACCTTAGCAGCTGCAGCCATTCTATGTCCACCACCACCAAAAGCTTTTGCGTACTTGATGGCCTCAAAAGGATATCTTGAACGAAAAGAGATATTAGTAATTTGAGCTTGGTTATTGTTTTCTCGAGCTGAGATGAATAAGCAGCCTTTACCTATCCACTGCATAATGGATAAAGCGCTGCTGCAATCAGCGTCGGTAAAACCGAACTTTACCCTATCTTCCTTTGGTACAGTTAAAACAAAAACCCCAGGCTTGTATTCATACACCCTTCTAAGGAGTTGCGCAATGTGTTTCGCCTGTTCCATGCCGCAGATCTTTGTGGCTTCACCGTAGGCAATTTCCCATTTTGCGCCGCACTGTATAAGCCTTATAGCATCTCTTAAAGCACGCTCATCCACATTGCTGTAAGAGAGCACACCTGTATCAGCTAACACCCCTGCCAGGAAACACGTTGATGACCTATCATCTAAGTAGTCGGAAAACAACTCAGACAATAGAGCTGATGTGGCACAGCAAGCTGGATCGACAACGCTAAAGAACGGCACTTTGTCTACTGGGTGGTGGTCAATAACCACCGTGTGTAGACCAGTGTCAAATCCGTACGTTCTATTGGGATCGGAAACATCCAGAACCAACTGCATGTCACAGGCTGACGCTGATGACGGTGGCCGCAGATCCGGGTGAAAAGAGAGCCAAGTTTCCACACAAGTAAAAAATGGCATCGGCATGGAATGAAGTATCCATCCCATACCGGCCACAGAACCCAGTGCATCCACATCTGGCCTTTCGTGAGTGACGATCTTAATTCCCTTGCGACTCTTCGTTATTTCCTTCAGTATTTTCTTCGAGTCCATCTTCATTGATTTCATCTTCGCCGGTATTATCCTTCTTTTCTAAATCTTCCAGCAGCCTTACCATGCGAACTCCTCTTTCAATGGAGTCGTCAAGTTCAAACTTTATTTCAGGCGCAAATCTCAATCTCAGCGTCCGCGCAACCTCGCCACTAATATAACCCTTTATTCTTTCTAAAGACTGTAGGATTTGTTCTGAATCTTTTCCCGGCATTGTGGAGAAGTAAACCTTCAAATACTTCTGATCGTCAGACAATTCCACATCCGTAACGGTCACAAACTTGAGACGTTCATCATTCATGTCCTCCAGCAGAATCTTGGACAATTCCTGCTTTATTGCCTGCTGGAGCCGCTCTTTTCTGAGAGGTTTCATTCTAATCACCCCTTGAAGCCGTTAGTAAACGGTAATTTCTTGCTCTATTATGTCTAAGTCGTAATTATCCTGGATAAAATTCACAATCCAGTCCATTGATTCTCTGACTTTTTGCATTTGACCGTTGACCGTGGCAAAACCAAGTTCTGCCACGGAGGTGTTATTCAAACTTCCCACCTCCGCAGCGGCCACATTTCTACGAGACCTAACCGTGTCAAGAATGGATCTCACAACTTGTCTTTTATCCTTTAACGTTCGAGAACCATTTATAAGCAGCGTTACCTTTAAACTGCCCACAAACACAACTACGCCACTTCCTCCTGAATGGTATAAACCTCCAGAATGTCCCCTTCTTTAATATCATGGAAGTTTTCCAAACCGACACCGCACTCGAATCCCTGAACCACTTCACGTACATCGTCTTTGAACCGCTTCAAGCTACCAATGGAGGTTTCGGCAATGATGACACCATTTCTCAGAACCCTTACTCGGCCATTTCTTACTATCTTCCCATCGGTAACGTAACAACCTGCAACTGTTCCTACGCGAGGCACTCTAAACGTCCGACGCACTTCTGCGTGTCCCAGAACCACTTCTACCTCTTTGGGTTTTACGAGCCCCTTAAGCAGGTTCGCCATGTCATCAACCAGATCATAAATGATGCGATAGGTTAAGACCTTCACGCCTTTTTCTTCAATGAGTTTGTTCGTTTTCCCCACAGGACGCACGTTGAACCCAACAATGAGAGCTTTTGAAGCTTCAGCTAAGAGCACGTCACCGTCAGAAATGGCACCAACTCCAGCATGTATGATGTTCATATCAACTTCGCCTTTTTCCAATTTCAGCAAGGCGTTCTGCACAGCTTCCAAGGAACCTGCCGTATCAGCTTTTAATATCAGGTTCAAGACAGGCCTTTCCTCCTCGGTGGAACTTAGGATCTCCTCTAAGGAAAACTCCCTTCTGGTTTTCTGCTGTTTCACACGTTGCGAATCTAAGTTGGCTTTTGCAATTCTCTCAGCTTCCTCCAAGGAATCCACTCTTTGTACCAACGTACCTGCCTCGGGGACGTCCTGTAGTCCCATTATTTCTGCAGGCATGGAAGGTCCTGCAGAAGAGATTGGCTCTCCTTTATCATCAAACATGGCTCTGATTTTCCCGTAAGTGGTACCAACGACAACGAAATCGCCAACCCTGAGCGTCCCTTCTCTCACAACCACCGTTGCCAGAGGGCCCTTACCCTTGTCCAGACGTGATTCAATAACGTATGCTTTCAAAGGAGCATTAGGATCTCCTCTGAGATCCAACAAATCTGCAATGAGAATTATCGCTTCAAGAAGCTCTTCGATTCCTTCGCCCTTTATGGCTGAAACAGGTACGTAAATCGTGTCCCCACCCCAGCTCTCAGGTATTAGACCCATGGATGCTAATTGGTTCATGACCCTGTCCGGATTAGCACCGGGACGATCCATTTTATTCAACGCGACAATAATTGCTACTCCTGCAGCTTTCGCGTGGTTTAAAGCCTCTATGGTTTGAGGCATTACACCTTCATCAGCTGCTACCACGAGAACCACTATGTCCGTTACCATGGCACCTCGAGCACGCATCTCGGTGAAAGCCTCGTGGCCCGGAGTATCTATGAAGACAATCTCCTGTCCCTTGTACTTGACAACCGAAGCACCAATGGATTGTGTGATCCCGCCGACTTCTCTCTCAGCTACACGGGTACGACGGATCGCATCGAGCAAAGTTGTTTTACCATGGTCCACGTGCCCCATCACCGTAACTACGGGAGGCCTCTTTGGTGCAAGGATCTTCTCACTCTTACCAACCTGCTCAGCAGTCGTCCCTGCACCAGCAGATTCTACCTCCGTCTCTCCATCACTAGCCGCTGTCTCAACTGTTTCAGACTTGAGCAATTCCCTAAGTAAATCTGCTGTTTCCTCATCCACAGTTGACTGATATGAAACAATATCAACTCCAAGTTTTTTAAGTTCCTCAACTAGCTGTTTTGAAGGGACACCCAGTTCTTTCGCCAGCTGGTAAACTCTAATCTTCATCAGGACCACCCTCCCTTACATCTATTGTCCATCCTGTTAGTTGTTCAGCCAGTTCCACATTCTCGCCGTCTTCTCCCACCACTACTTTTATGTTATCGGGAGTGGTGTAAACCAGTGCTCTTTTATTCTTTGCATCCAGAATTTCTACTTTATCCACTTTCCCTGGCGAAAGAACATTTGCAATTAACTTTGCAGGATCACTGTCCCACCTTACCACGTCAATTTTCTCATTGGCCAGACTTTTTGAAATAGCCTGAATACGTTGTCCTTTGTACCCAATGCACGCTCCTTGCGGGTCCAATCTTGGATCAATGCTCATTACCGCCACTTTGGATCTTCGACCAGGTTTTCTGGCGATGCCCATTATTCTTACCACTCCATCAGCTACTTCTGGTACTTCCAAAGTGAACAAGAGCTTTAACAAGTCCGGAGAAGAACGTGACAAAGCTACTCCTTGACCGTACATGGGTATGTTCTTGGCACCCAGAACTAAACACCTAAGTGAGTCACCTGGAGCATACCTATCAGTAGGAAGCTGCTCACTGGGCTCTAGTACGCACTCAACCCCGTCTACGTCCATGTAAACAAGTTTTGTCTTAGGATCCTTTCTTATGACTCTTGCAGTAACAACTTCCCCAGAGAACTGAGCTATTCGCTTGATAGCTTTCTCCTTACTCTTTTCGTTCATTCTGTTCTTTAACGTGTTCTCAGCAGTTTGTATGGACACACGACTCAAATTAAAAAGAGGAAACTCCACCCATTCAGAACCCGAGTCCTGTTCTGGCACTGTCTTCAAGTAATCTCTGTTAACCAGGAACTTTAGACTACTACCGTTTTCTTCAACTTTTACTGCGGATGGCACAGCCTCCTTAGGAATATCCAGTTCTTTCCTTATAGCTGAAATCAGAGCGTCCTTTAACGCTTCCATGATTTCCTGAGGGGTAAGATCCAGATCGCTGGCTATTTGTCTAATATATTCATTGAGCGCCTTTTCTATGGCCTCGCTTTTGTTTTTTTCCATGCTCTTTCCCTCCTTCATCAAAAACCAATTTCGCCCTTTTAACTTGGTCGAAAGGAATGCGGAAGTAATTCCCCTCGTATTCAATTACGACTTTGTCATCTTCCCTGCCCATTAGCTTTGCACGTACTGTTTGTGTCTTTCCATCTCTCTCGAAAGAAATGTCAATGATCCTTCCTTTAAAAATCTCGTATTCCCATTCCCTTTTGAGAGTCCTATCCAAGCCCGGACTCGTAACTTCTAAATGTTCATTGTCGCCGTACCACGGAAGGCTCTCCAGTAAAGGTAAAATGGTTCTAGTGAGTTTTTCGCAGTCGCCAATGGTCACCGATGGTTCCCTGTGAACGACCACAGAGATTATGTGAGCGCCTTTTTCCACTCGTTCTTCCAAATCAATAAAATAAAACCCTTTTGATACGACAATCTTGGAAATCTGCTCCTCAAGAGCGGCTTTTTCCTTTGGCGACAGCACTAAAAATCACTCCTTACGTAGTCCTTATAAAGAAGAAGTGGGACTCAAGGCCCCACCTCTCCTTTGTACATTATATACTCTTAACAGAAGCTTTTCAAAACTTATTACTGCAGTTCGATAACAGCTCCGACTTCCTCTAGTTTCTTCTTTAATTCTTCTGCCTCTTCCTTAGTAACTCCTTCTTTAATTGGCTTTGGTGCACTTTCTACCAAGTCTTTTGCTTCCTTTAAGCCAAGTCCTGTAATCTCACGTACAACCTTTATAACCTCAAGCTTCTTGGCACCAGCTTCCTTCAGAACAACGTCAAAGGACGTTTTTTCTTCTTCTACTGGAGCAGCAGCCGCTGGACCTGCCACCGGTGCTGCCACTGCCATTGGCATGGACGCAGATACACCAAACTTGTCCTCAAGGGCCTTAACCAACTCTGCCAGCTGAGAGACTGTCATGTTCTCGATTTCACTAATGATTTCCTCAATTGTCATTTGTAAATGACCTCCTTTACGCAGCTTTTTCCTTTTTCTCTTTTA
This sequence comes from Coprothermobacter sp., assembly GCA_012842545.1. Taxonomy (GTDB): domain Bacteria; phylum Coprothermobacterota; class Coprothermobacteria; order Coprothermobacterales; family Coprothermobacteraceae; genus Coprothermobacter. The sequence goes on along the minus strand of DUSQ01000017.1, from coordinate 3,058 downwards.
TTGCTTCCAAGACATAAACCAAGTTCCTGTAGGGACCAGACAGCACTGTTACCAATCCCCTTATTGGTGAAGACACTACGCCAACCAACTGTGCATAGAGCTCTTGCCTGCCGGGTAGCTTTGCGATGGTATCCACTTCCTTCGCAGGGATCCAACGTCCTTCCAGAATGCCACCCTTGGCTTGCATTGCTCCATACTTCTTTGCTTGCTCCACAAAGAGCTTGAAAGGTGCTAACTCGTCTTCGTTTGAGAACAGCAGAGCAGTAGTTCCTCTGAACAACGATTCATCAACATCCAAACCAACGTCCTTTAAGGCGAGTTCAAGTAAGGTGTTCTTCACCACTTTTACCACGAGTCCGTTCTTTTTCATTTCGGCTCTCATGGCCTGCATGTCTTTACTGGTCAAGCCCTCAAATGAGAAAAAGACCATTCCTTTACTCTCTTGAACCCAGTCCTGCAACTGCTTAACTAAGGCTTGTTTTTCGGGTCGAACCCTGGTCACATATGCCAACGTATCACCTCCTTACCAAAAAGGCCACCGACGGCAGGTCGGTGGCCTTAAAACCTAATATCCACCCTGATAACCTCCGCCGGTTGCCCTTCTCAGGCATTAGTACCGACTTCTTCGGTCTAATTTTCTTTTCAGATACACTGGAATTCTAACACATCCCAGTGCTTGTCATTATTTAGAACTGCTTTTTAAGCGATTCCTCAATCGCTAAACGAGTATCGACCTTGACTGCAGGGCCCATGGTACTGCACAAGGAAATACTCTTTACATAAGTACCCTTGGCAGTAGCGGGCTTAGCATGCATGATAGCAGCAGTGACCGCATAGAAGTTCTCAAGCAACTTCTCATCCTCAAAGCTGACTTTCCCAATGGGCACATGAAGATTGCCTGTCTTATCATTACGAACTTCAACTTTACCTGCCTTGAACTCTTTTACTGTTTTCTCAATGTCCATGGTCACAGTGCCTGCTTTGGGGTTCGGCATCAAGCCTCTGGGGCCTAGAATCTTACCTAAACGCCCTACAGCTCCCATCATGTCAGGAGTAGCAATGACCACATCAAAATCCAACCAGCCTTGTTGAATTTTCTCTACCAAATCATCAGCACCAACATAATCAGCACCAGCATTAGTAGCTTCAGTAGCTTTCTCACCTTTAGCCAGCACCAACACCCTGACCGGTTTACCAGTACCATGAGGCAAAATCACTGTGAACCTAACGTTTTGATCAGGATACTTCGGGTTAATACCCAGACGGTAGTGTGCCTCCACCGTCTCATCAAACTTTGCAGTAGCCATTTTCTTTACAAGCTCTACTGCTTCCGAAGGTGTATACACCTTAGTTAAGTCAAATTGATCAAGTAGCTGAGCATATCTCTTACTCACAAAACTCACCTCCAGTGGTCATCGAGCCACCTTAATAGCTCTCCCACAATTTGTTCGCACCCAAACGTGCTAATCCACAACTTGAATACCCATGCTTCGTGCTGTTCCTTCGATAATGCGAACCGCTGCTTCCAAATTTTCTGTGTTCAAGTCCTTCATCTTTTGCTTGGCAATTTCTTCCAGCTGAGCACGGGTAACTTTTCCCACGTGAACCTTGTTAGGCTCACCAGAACCCTTTTCCACCTTCGCAGCCTTCTTCAACAAAAACGAAGCAGGTGGAGTTCTTACCTCAAAAGTAAAGCTCTTGTCGGCGTAAACCGTCACATCCACGGGTACTAAAACGTCTCCCATATTTGCCGTGGCAGCGTTAAATCTCTTAATGAATTCCATTATGTTTACGCCACGCTGTCCCAATGCTGGTCCCACCGGTGGCGCAGGAGTAGCCTTGCTTGCAGGTAGCAACAATCTGAACTGGGCTGCAATCTTCTTAGCCATCGCTTATCACCTCTTAATTCTGACTTTCTAGCTTTTCTTTCTTACCTGTACAGCATCCAAATCCGAAACGACTTCGCGACCAAACATGCTTATCTTAACAAATACCTTCTGCTTTTCATGATCCACATCAACAACCACGCCAGTGAGCCCTTTCAAAGCACCATCACGAACTTCCACCTCGTCACCTGTTTGCAGGTCAACTTTCACTGCTTCTTGCTCTCTGCTCTTTTGCAGCACCTTCTGCATCTCGTTATCCTGGACAGGTATGGGCGTGTGGTCAGGTGTTGAAATGAATCCTCGCACACCCGGCGTGTATCTGATTAATGACCAAGTCTCTGGATCAATGACCCCCTTCTCAGGATCAACTTCCACTTCCACAAAAACATAACCCGGGTAAATAACCCTTTGTACTCTTTCGGGTCTGGGTTTCTTACCCCTGTATTCAAGACGCCATTCTTTAGGAACTAAAACGTCGGTGATAGCCGTATTACCCGCATTTTCAGCACGTAGCTTGATTGCTTCAGCCACTGCAGATTCTTTGCCATGAACTGTTGTTACTATGTACCACTTCTTCATATTAGTCTTCTTCCTCAAATCATTTCATTAGCAACGGCAAAAGCCTTGCAAAACCCATGTCCAGCAGCGTCACCAAAACAGCCCATACGCCTGAAAACACAAGTATGGCCAAAACTGCATTCACAGTCTGGTCCCTTGACGGCCAACTAACTCTGCCAAGTTCCACTCTTGCGCTTCTAAAAAAATTCTTCATCCTGTTTCCTAATGTCTGTTTCTCAGCCATTTGGCATCACCATTCACTAAGAATATTGGCAGGGGCGGAGGGAGTTGAACCCCCAGCCTGCGGATTTGGAGTCCGCTGCTCTGCCAATTGAGCTACGCCCCTTCAACCCTATCTTGTCTCCTTGTGTAGCGTGTGCTTCTTGCAGTTAGGGCAGTACTTCTTAAACTGTAGCCTGTCTGTGGTCTTCGTTTTATTCTTTTCTGTTTGGTAATTCCTGTGACCACATTCAGTGCACTCTAATGTAACTAATACTCTCATCTGAAATCACCCGTTATTCCAAGAGCTTGGTGATAACACCAGCTCCTACTGTCCTTCCGCCTTCCCTGATTGCAAATCTCATGCCCTCTTCTAATGCTACTGGGTATATCAG
>DUSQ01000077.1 GCA_012842545.1 Coprothermobacter sp. | reverse complement strand
GGTGTTTCACCTTATCAGAAAGCAACGCAAACGGCAACCACTGAGCTGGAGAAATTCGGGCGTGACCTCACGGAATTGGCTAGACAGGGAAAGCTGGATCCCGTGGTAGGCAGAGAAACCGAAATACAAAGGGTTCTTGAGATTCTATCCCGTCGTACCAAAAACAACCCTGTTTTAATTGGTGACGCAGGTGTGGGAAAGACAGCCATTGTTGAAGGTATCGCGCAGAGGATTGCTGCAGGCGAAGTACCAGATGCACTAAAAGGTAAAAAGGTAATTCAGTTAGACATCGGTTCTTTGGTGGCTGGCACTAAGTATCGCGGAGAATTCGAGGAAAGAATGCAGAAGATACTGGACGAAGTCATACAGCAAAAGGACAAAATAATTTTGTTCATTGATGAGATTCACACCATAATCGGCGCTGGTGGTGCAGAAGGTGCCGTCGATGCATCCAACATGCTAAAGCCAGCGTTAGCGCGCGGGGATCTGCACGTAATAGGTGCAACGACCATTGATGAGTACAGAAAATACATTGAGAAGGATCCGGCCTTTGAAAGACGCTTCCAGCCTGTATATGTACCAGAACCTTCTTTAGAAGATACGATTGCCATACTCAAGGTATTGAAGGACAAATTAGAGGCACACCATAAGGTTAAGATCACTGACAGTGCCATAAAAGCTGCAGTTTACCTGTCTGATCGTTACATTTCCGATCGTCATTTGCCTGACAAGGCGATTGATTTACTCGACGAAGCCTGCGCAAAAGTTCGACTGAGAGCTTCCAGCGTTCCCAAAGAGCTTAAAGAATTGGATCAAAGAATTGATGAGCTGCAAAAGCAACTTAGGTCCGCTGTAGATACCAATGAATTTGAGAAAGCTGCTCAGCTTCGGGATCAAATAGCTAAGCTTAAAGAGGAGAGGGAAGATCTTGAGAAGAGAGTAAAGCAAACTCCTTCAAATGACCTAACAGTAACAGAACAAGAGGTGGCAGAAGTTGTTTCAGCATGGACAGGAATTCCAGTAACTCAGCTTGAAGAGAGTGAAAAAGAGAAACTAGCTAAACTGGAAGAGATCCTTCACCGAAGAGTTGTAGGTCAAGATGAAGCCATTTCTGCAGTAGCCCAAGCCATAAGACGTGCAAGGACAGGCTTAAAAGATCCGAAGAGACCAATTGGTAGCTTCATCTTCCTTGGTCCAACAGGCGTTGGTAAAACAGAATTGGCCAAAGCTTTGGCTGAAGTGCTTTTCGGTGATGAATCAGCGCTAGTCCGTTTCGACATGTCCGAGTACATGGAGAAGCACACTGTAAGTAGGCTCATTGGTTCTCCGCCTGGGTATGTAGGCTATGAAGAAGGAGGGCAGCTTACTGAAGCTGTTCGTAGGCGTCCTTATAGTGTAATCCTTTTTGACGAAATAGAGAAGGCACATCCTGACATTCATAACTTGTTATTGCAAGTATTGGATGACGGTCGGCTGACTGATGCGAAAGGCCATGTTGTGGATTTCAAAAACACCATCATCATAATGACTAGCAACTTGGGGAGCCATATTCTCATGAATGCTGCTCAAGAGGGCAGGCCTTTTGAGGAAGCTGAAAAAGAAGTTATGGATCTACTAAAGGCACACTTCAGACCGGAATTCCTAAACAGGGTAGACGACATTGTGTTCTTTAAGCCTCTTACCATGGACGAACTAAAGGAGATTGCTAAGTTGCAGCTTTCGTATGTGGCACAACGTTTGTCACAACAACAGATACATGTGGAATTTACTGAAGCGGCTGTGGAAAATCTTGCTAAAGTGGGCTTTGATCCAGAACTTGGTGCAAGACCACTGAGGAGAGTAATCCAGAAAGAGATCGAAAACAGAATAGCCGAAAAGATGGTATTGGGCGAAATTGCGCCAGGCGATCGTGTAAAGGTGGATTTCGAAGATGGAACATTTATCGTATCCTAGTGAAGGCTGTCATAACTTGGTTCTTGTTATTAAGGATGATATTGTGTAGTGAATAAGTATGTGGTATCATATTACAAAGAGGTGGGAAGAAGATGCTTGTAAATTTAGAAGAGTTCTCCATGTTTGAAATCTTAGGAATTGCAGAGAAGTCAAGAGGTGACC
>DUSQ01000086.1 GCA_012842545.1 Coprothermobacter sp. | reverse complement strand
TACTGTTACATGGAACCAGAAGATCTTGCCTCAAGCCCCGAGGTCATGGAGATCAAGGGAAAGGTTGAGGAGATAGTTGAGGCCCTTGGTGGTGAGGACTGGAGCCGGAGGTTCCTTGAGGAGGCCCGGCGTGAGGAGAGGGAGAAGGTTGAGGAGAATATTGCAAGGGTGAGGTTTTCACTGAACACCCTTGGAAACCTTGACAGGAGGCTCATGCTCGGGAAGATATCTGACCCTGTCATCGGAGTTGATATAATTACAGGTGAGGTCATGAGCGTGGGGAACCATCCCGTGGCAGATAAGCTGCATGTGTGCAACGTGAATGCTGGTGGGAGGTCAATAAAGGTCGTCACCAATGACCTCGATGTCCGTGAGAATGACCATGTAGCTGTGGCCCTCCTCCCCCCGCAGAACTTCATGGGTGTGACCAGTGAGGGAATGTTCCTTGGTGTTGAAGGTGTTCTGAGGGATGTTGAGGGCGAGCCTGGTGAAATGCCCCGTGGGATACCCCTTGAGGCCCTTAACGAAACCCGGAACCTTGTTGAGGAGTTCCTGAAGAGTTAACCCCTCCATGGTTCCCTTATTATCGCCCTGCAAACGCCGCTGCAGCTGCCACAGTCGCGTGGTGTGCTGCACCCTGCTGCCTTCAATCTGTCCTCAAGTTTCAGCTCAGAGGTGGGGTAGTATCCTGAATAGTCAACCCTCTCAAGTCCCTCTGCCCTGCAGTCCTCAACGAGTTTTTCCATTAGATCTCTGCCCGGGCCCCTGTGGTAGTAGAGCATGAAGTTCGGTCTGAATCCTATGAGACGGTAGTGTATCTCCGGGTCAATGGAGGCTATGAAGGCTGCTATTTCAGGGATCTCATGGTCATTGATTCCAGGGATCACCACTGTCCTGAAAACCCTTATTTTCTCAGGGAACCTCCCTGCAATGTGGGCTGCGTTTCGGAGTACCGGTCCTGCTGGTGCTCCGGTGAGGTTCCTGTGAAGCTCATCTGAAAGGGCCTTTATCTCAAAGCTGAAGAGGGATGTTAACCTTATGAGCCTCCTTAAGGTTTCCGGGGTTGAGAACCCGTTTGTTGCGAGGATAACACTGACATGGATTTCTTCCTTTACCCGCCTTACCAGCTCCTCAATGTAGGGGGTGTGTATGGATGGTTCTCCCCCTGTGAAGCTGAGATTGGAGATTCGCTCATGTGATCTAATTGCAGTGATGGCCTCAAGTGCAAGTTCCTCTGGTTCAACGTGTCCCCTGTAGATCCAGCCAGACCGGGGGTACTGGGATATGCGGTAGGCGTTACAGTAGGCGCAAGTGAATGGGCAGCATAGGAATGTCACCGAATAACTTCTTAGGGTTTCTGAGATGGATGTGTATGCTATTTCTGTTTCTGATGCACCGCACACCCCCCTTTCACCATCCCTCCGATTTGCACCGCACCTCCACTCACAGAGCATGCATCTTTCTGATTCATCCATGGTAACAGTTTATGGGATGTGATTAATACATTTTTCTGAAAAGGTAGGGGAGTTTTCATGCGGCTGATGAACATCAAAAATGAAGGTACTCTGATATTCCTATTCCTTATGGATACTCCAGAGAATAAATATATGATGTGGCATTCCAAAAAAAATTAAAATTGGAATGGATTTATGCTATCTGCCAGTAGGTGGATGTCTTCTTAACGTACCTGTAGGTCCAGTAGTATCTCCACTTGTATCTCCATTTACCGTAGTACCTGTACCATTTCTTGTACCATT
>DUSQ01000016.1 GCA_012842545.1 Coprothermobacter sp. | reverse complement strand
TCGCGCTCTGATCTTGATCAGGTTTCCAAGTATGTTTTAATATTGCAAGATATCATAACCTTGATAGCCCAGCAGCTTGAGGAACATCCAGAAGAGAAACACAAGCACGCAGATACTGTAAAAGTCATCCACGAAAAACAGCAGAAAATTATTTCTCTTTTAGAGCTTCAAGCCCAGGATTTACTGCATGAGGTTGAAGAAACCTCGAACTCTTATCAAGCAAGGAAGGCTTATGAGCAAAACAAAGGTATCCGTTAGCCTTGCTCTTATTCTTTGTTTGCTTGGGCTCGTGGGTTGCAAACCAAAGCCTTTTTCAGAGACTGACATTAGCCAGTCCAAAACGGTGCTTCAAGAGGTACTAAATGCGTTTGCTAAGAACGACGTAGGTGCATTACAAGCAAATTTTGTTCCCACAGCTACAGAACTGGTTAGCACGGTTGTAGAAGTTAAAAACGTGTGGTTTGACACCTTGAAGGCGGTTGGTATTGAGTCTGCCTCCGTTTCTGGTTACCGCGTCTCTAAATTTGATGTGGTGAAAAACGAGCCTGATCGTTTAACTGCTTCAGTTCTGTATACCGGGACATACACTTTCACGGCAACAAAGTCAAGTAAGGTCTATGTGTGTTCCCACCAGGTAGAGGTGGTCTTTGTCAAATATGAGGGCAAAGTCCTTCTAGGTAATCTTCAACAGCAAGGAGCGCCACCTTCTTGTGAGGAGGTAAAGTGATATGTCTGTTGATAATCTGAAAACTGTTATGGGTATTGTTTTTCAAAATCTGCAGGCAGTACAGTCGAACTTAGCAAATGTGGATACGCCTGGTTATAAGAGGAAGGAAGTTGATTTTCAAACTGTTTTCATGGAACTGCAGAATCACGGAAAACTGTTGCAACCAAACAGCAGTTACCTTAAGGTAGATAACACCACGTCTTGGAGGCTAGATGGTAACAATGTTGACCCTGATAAAGAAATTACAAGCCTCATAGAAACTGCTTTGTGGTACCAAGGTGTTACAGAAATGCTTAGTCGTCATTTTTCTACTGCCAGGCAAGTTTTGCAAATGTTGAGGTGATGAAAATGTCAGGATTCTCTTTGCTTCGTATTGCTGGTTCGGCACTAACGGCCCAGCGTTTCAGAATGGATGTAATTTCTTCAAACATCGCTAACTTGGAGACTACTCGGACTCCAGAGGGTGGTCCCTATCACCGAAAGATTGTTAGTTTTCAATCCATGCTTTTGGGACAAGATCAAGCTCAGGGCGTGAAAGTTGCTCAGCTCAGTGAGGATCCGTCGGAACGTTTGGTTTATGATCCTTCGCACCCCGACGCAGATCCAGAAACTGGCATGGTGCATTACCCGGACACGGACCTTGTGACTGAACTCACCGACCTAATGTCAGCTCAGAGATCTTTTGAAATGAACAGTAACGCCATTGCCATTGCAAGGCAGGTTTACACAAAGAGCATGGAAATAGGGAGGTAAAGTAGATGGGGATGGATCCTGTCAGTGGTATTGGTCCGATTAAGCCCATCAATCCTATTGACGTAAGCAAGACAGAAAAGACGGGGCAATCTTCTGATGCATTTTCAAAGCTACTTGACCAACTAAGTGCAAAAGAAACGGAGCAAGATACATATAGACAAGCCATTGCCCAAGGCAATATGGACATACTTCCAGAGGCGCTGGTTTCAGCAACTGAGTTTCAAGTAGGGTTGCTTCTTGTTACTCAAATACGGAATCAGCTGGTGAGTGCTTTTCAGGAATTCATGAGACTGCCACTGTGATGGGTGGGACTACTCGAGCTAGAACATGAATGTTGAGAATATTCCAGTACTTAAAGATCTGGTGAACTTTTGGAAAAACTTGGAGAAGGCCCAGAAGCGAAACATTATCATTATTCTGGTTGTGACGTTGGTTGGAATTGGTGGACTGGTTTATTACCTTAATCGACCTCAATATGCTCTTTTGTTTGCCGATTTAATGCCTGAACAGGCACAAGGCATTGTCTCGCAGCTGGAAAGTAAAAACGTTCGTTACAAGCTATCCTCAGATGGAACGGCTGTTTATGTTCCTAAAGATAAGGTTACCAGCTTGCGGCTTGAGCTGGCTTCTTCTGGCCTGGTGGGTTCTACAAAACCGGGATACGAGCTTTTTGATAACATTTCGAACATATTCCTTACCCAGGAAGAACAACAGATCATGTATCAGAGGGCACTGGAAGGGGAGCTGGAAAGGACCATATCTGCGATACCCGGTGTAAAATCTGTAAGTGTCCATTTAAGTTTGCCTCAGCGGTCTTTGTGGACAGTAACTTCCACTCAAACAGCTCAAGGGGCTGTGTATTTGAACTTGAAACCAGGCTATAACCTAAGTGCAAACCAAGTAGAAGCCATAAGGCAATTGGTAGCTCACGCCGTAGAAGGCATGAAACCAGAGAATGTAGTCATTGCTGAAGCCAGTACGGGTATTTTAACTGGTGGCCTTACCCAGAGCAATGTTGATCAAAGCTACCTTGAAATAAAGAGGCAGTTAGATGAACTGTATGCTTCCAAGATAAGAAGTTTTCTAGGACAGACTCTTGGACCAGAAAACATCATGGTTAGTGCCGATGTGGATGTGGAAGTAACAAAGCAAAACATACAATCTGAAACGTGGGGAAACACTGCGACAAAAAACGTGTCAGATACGGAAAGCTGGAGCAGTGGTTCTCCTTCGGGGGGTCCTGTGGGGACCGCTACGAATGTACCTGGAGCTATTCCTTCTTATGTGTATACCAGTACTAGTGAAGGGCCTTACAACTACTACAGGCAGCAGCAAATCAATTACGAAATCTCAAGAACCGTATCCGAAATTGTGCCTCAGGAAGTCAAGATAAAAAATGTGAGAGTTGCTGCCATCGTGGATTCCAGTGTCTTTAAGGATTATGCTGTTACACCTTCCACTGTGGAAAGTCTCATAACGAGCGCTGCAGGCCTCGACGCTGCCAGAGGCGACGTTGCCGTGGTTACCTCAATGCCTTTCGCTTCATTAGCTCGTGAAAAAGAAGCACAGGAAGCTCAGCTGCTTGCTGAGGCTCAGCGAAGGGCTCGATTTTACAGTTATGTAGCCATAGCGGTTGTGGTGTTACTAATATTTGCAATAGTTTTTGTCATCCTTAGACGCAGTAGGCGAGCAGCTCCCGTACCTTTACCTGCTGAAGCCGGGGCAGGGGAGGTTTTTGGCCAGCCCAGACCTGCTATCAGCTTAGAAAGACCGCTTACGCCAGAGGAAGAAAAGATTAAACTTACCCTGGAAGAGGTCCAAAAGGCACTGCAGGAGCATCCAAATGATGTGGCGGATCTGGTAAGAATGTGGATGCAGGAAGAGTGGCGCTGAGGGAAATGGCGGAGAAGAAAAAGGTATCAAAGGCTGCAATCCTGATGATCGCATTGGGAAGAGATTTGGCTGCCAAAGTCATGCGGCAGCTTAAAGAAGAAGACGCAGAAAAGCTGGCTCTGGAGATATCATCTGTTACTGAAATGGACGAGAGAACAAAGGCAAACGTATTGGAAGAATTTGTTAATCTGCTCAAGGCTAAGGAGTTCCTCGGCCAAGGGGGAATTGAATACGCAAAGGACCTTCTTGAAAGAGCTTTTGGCCCTCAGAAAGCGCAAGAGATCTTGGAAAGACTAATGGAGGCAGTTCAGGTCATGCCTTTCGAATTCCTGCGTAAATTGGATGGGCAGCAGATAGCCAACCTAATTCAAAATGAACATCCTCAAACAATAGCATTGGTGATGAATTACCTTAATCCTGACCAAGCTGCCATTGTTTTTACTTCTCTTCCGCCCAATCTTCAGGCCGAAGTTGCTTTCAGAATGGCTGTTTTGGAAAGAACATCACCTGACATCATAGAAGCCATTGAAGAACAGTTTCGACAGCGTTTCGCCACTGTGGCAGTCCGTGGTGATTTGACCAAAGTTAATGGTATTGATGCATTGGTGAAGATTCTAAACTCTTTGGATCAGCAAACACAGTCCAACGTGCTCAATTATTTAGATTCTCAAGACCCCGAGTTAGCAGAAGAAGTGCGTAAGAAAATGTTCACTTTCGATGATCTTGTTCTTCTTGACGATAGAGCCATCCAACGCATACTCAGGGAAATTGACACCAAGGACTTGGCTTTAGCTCTTAAAGGGGCTTCGGAACAAGTTAAAGAGAAAATGTTCAAGAACATGTCTCAGAGAGCCAGGGAAATGCTCCAAGAAGAAATGGACTTCATGGGCCCCGTGAGGTTGCGGCAGGTTGAAGAGGCACAGTCAAAGATTATCACCGTAGTAAGGCGGCTTGAAGAAGCGGGTGAGATTATCATATTCCGAGGCGGTGAGGAAATTGTCACGTAAACTATACCGCTTGGAACAGCCCGTGGAGGAAGATGTTTTGGGCTTCAGAAAAGGTTACTTGCGCGGTTACAAAGAAGGGTACGAACGAGGTTACAAGGAAGGCTTCAACAAGGGTTTTAAGGAGCTTTATGATATAAAAGAACAGTGGGAAAGAGACCTTCAAGAATACGTTGAAGAACTTTCTTTACTGGTGTCCGGCCTAAATGAAGAGAAAAAACGTCTCCAGGAAGCGTACGAAGAGGCGGTTGAGTCTTACAAACGGCAAATTGAAGAAGAACTTGCAGAGGTTGTTGCAGTGGCAACGAGCAATTATTTAAACCGTGTACTGGAGCAGGATACCTCGCTCATAACAGGCATTTTGGAGAAGTGCCTGCAGCGTTTTAGTGGCGATTTTCCTTTGGAGATCCATGTCGACGAACGTTTTGTTGGTGAAGTGGAAAAGTTTTTGCAAAGTACTGAAATGCTATCTAAGAATCTAAAGTCTGTGCAAATCGTAAAGGACAATCGCATAGGTTTTGGAGTGCTCATTGATTCCGAGGAAGGGCGTGTGGACGCCCGTGTGGAAACATTGACAAGAAATTTAAGAACGCTGGTGGAGTCATCCTTACATGACAACCCCGAAGATCAGTTACATAAAGGATAAAGTTGCCAACGTCGATCTTTTCGATGTTTATGGAAAAGTGCTGAATGTTAGTGGACTCAGTATAGAGGCTTTAACTCCTGCTTCCTTTGTTGGCGAGTTGTGTTCGGTGAACAGGTTCGATGGAAAATCCATGTTCGCTGAAGTGGTCGGTTTTAAGGAAGGGAAAACACTTCTTATGCCTATTGGAGATGTCCAAGGCATTGGTCCCAACAGCCTTATTAGGGCCATGGGCCGTCCTCTTTGGATAAAAGTGAGTGATGGCTTAGTGGGAAGAGTAGTTGATGCCATTGGTGAGCCTTTAGATGATAAAGGTCCCATATATGGTGAAAAGAGAAGCGTTTACCAAGATCCACCTCATCCGCTAAAGCGAAAAATCATAACAGAACCTTTGCAAACCAGCATCAAAGCCATAGATGGGCTCTTAACAGTGGGTAAGGGACAAAGGGTTGGTATATTTGCAGGCTCAGGAGTGGGTAAATCAACACTTCTTGGAATGATTGCGCGTAATTCTTCCGCTGATGTGAACGTGATCATATTGGTTGGCGAGCGTGGCCGTGAGGTAAGAAAGTTTATTGAAGAAGACTTAACTGAGGAAGGTGCCAAGAGGTCCGTGGTAGTTGTGGCCACCAGCGATCAACCAGCGTTATTAAGGGTAAAGGCTGTACTTACAGGAATGACCATAGCTGAGTATTTCAGAGATCAAGGTTTGGATGTTCTGGTTATGATGGATTCGGTCACTCGTTTAGCCATGGCTCAACGCGAAGTGGGTTTGTCCATTGGTGAGCCTCCCACGACCCGCGGTTATACTCCCTCAGTGTTCGCTTTGCTTCCAAAAGTTCTCGAAAGAGCAGGAAATTCCGACAAGGGCAGTATTACGGCGTTTATCACAGTGCTTGTTGAAGGTGACGATATGAATGAGCCCGTCGCGGACGCAGTCAGGTCCATATTGGACGGCCACATCGTTCTTAGTAGGGCACTTGCTCACCGAGCTCATTACCCGGCCATTGACATTTTGCAGTCCATAAGCAGGGTCATGAATGATGTTGTTAGCGCGAAGCATCTAAAATTGGCAAACAGAATGAGAGAACTTCTTGCCGTTTACACGGAAGCTGAGGATTTGATCAACATCGGAGCTTATCAGCGGGGCAACAATCCAAAAATTGATGAAGCATTGGATTATATTGATGCCATAAACGGTTTCCTGGTGCAGCAAGTGCAAGAGAGTTATACTTTGGAGCAGACTGTGAGCATCATGGAGGAAGTCCTTGGCACTGTCAGCTAAAAAAGCAGCTCGTATTCTCAGAATAAGAAAAATTGAAGAAGACATGGCAAAGAATGAGTTCTTTTTGGCCATTAACCAATATAAAAAGGCAGCTGAAGAAGCAAGGAATGTGGGGCGTTCATGGCTTGAAGTAAGGGATGCCCAGATTGATGACCGCGTACTGACTTATGATGTGTATTTCCACGCTCGCGAGAAGGCTAAAAACGCCGTAAAAGGAAGCTACAAACGCGTTTTGGAAAAACGTGAAGTTCTGCTTCATAAGGCAGTTTCTCGCAGAAGTGGGGAGAAACTGTTAGAATATGCTAAAAGGGAGGCGCAAACAAAGGCATTCCGTCAGGAATTGTCTTTGTTAGACGAAATAGGATCGCGCAAGAAAGGAGGTGAATAGTCATTGGTGGGCCTGTCATGGATCTAAGTTTTCTAACACAGTTTTGGGAT
>DUSQ01000076.1 GCA_012842545.1 Coprothermobacter sp. | reverse complement strand
TTTAAGTCATTCACGTATTTACCAAAATCCCGACGCTGCTCAGGTGGAAGCGTCGGGATCTTTTCCAACAGTTTTGGAATTAGGCCTTTTCTCGATAAGTACTTGATCCTGAGTTGATCAGGAGGAAGCGTTTGAAGGTCGGATTCGAAGTCACGTGCTACTTGCTCGACCTCTTCAACCTCCTTCATCATTATCCCACGGCCTCCTTGGCCTTCTCCACCAGAGCACTGAATCCCTCTGGGTCAGTCACAGCCAATTCAGCCAGCATCTTTCTGTCAATTTGTATGCCAGCAACCTTTAAACCATGCATGAAGTTAGAGTAAGTCATGCCGTTATTCCTGGCTGCGGCGTTGATTCTGGTGATCCACAAACTGCGCATGTCCCTTTTACGCTGCTTGCGACCAGCAAAGGCATCTTCGCCAGCCTTTAGGACTGCTTCATTTGCCTTACGGTAAACACGGTGGGAAGCACCAAAATAACCTTTCGCTTCCTTGAGTACTTTTTTATGCCTTGCCCTCTTGTTAACACTGGTCTTAACACGCATTCAAAAACACCTCCTATGGCCTGGGCAACAAATCTTGAACGTGGCCCAAATAAGTTTCATCAATGACTTTTGGTGCTTTCAACCTTCTTAACCTGGAAGCACTCTTATGTCTTCTCAAGTGGTTCATGGCAGAACGGTACATGTACTTGCCAGAACCGGTAACTTTAAACCTCTTGGCTGCTGTCCTGCTGTTCTTCGGTTTTCCCATCTTTATTTGCCTCCTTCTTTTTCTTAGGCGCTATCATGAAATAGAAATTTCTGCCCTCTGCACGCACGTCTTGCTCCACTTGTCCCACATCTGACAGCTTTTCTGCAATGGACAATAGTTTCTGACGAATCTGTTCTTCAAGAGCCCTCTCACGGCCTCTAGGACGCAGGGTTACCTTAACTTTGTTACCATCTTCCAAGAATTCCCTGATCTTTTTCATCTTGGTTTCCAGATCGTGAACGTCAGTACCCAATCTGAGACGAATCTCTTTCACTTCGATGACAGTTTGGTTTCTCTTAGCTTCCTTGGCTTTCTTTGCCATTTCATAGCGGAACTTGTCGTAGTCGATAAACCGACAAACGGGCGGATCAGCCGTAGGAGCCACCTCCACCAAGTCATAACCTCTACTGCGTGCCATTCTTATGGCTTCTGCTGTGATGAAAACACCCAATTGCTTGCCATTCTCGTCAACCACTCTGACCTTTGGCGATCTAATCTGTTCATTCACCCTGTACCCTAAATCCTTCGAAGTGCTTATGTTCTTCTACCTCCTCAATTAAAAAAGTGGGTGAAAGTATGCGCACCCACTACCACACATGGTGCGAGCCCTTTGCTCGCACTTGTAACCTGCCAAGCACATCAGTTTACCGGCAGGTGAGGCGTGGCGCCTACTTCCACTTTTCCGTCGTAGAACTTATACATTCTACTGTTTGTTATTATACCATGCAAGTTTCATCACACGCACATACGCGCAGAGCACATACAT
>DUSQ01000084.1 GCA_012842545.1 Coprothermobacter sp. | reverse complement strand
TTGCTAAGTACGCTGTTTAGCATGGTTGACATGATCATGGTAGGACGCATAAGCTACCAAGCTCTTACAGCTGTGGGCCTTACTAACCACCCTACCATGCTGGCACTGGCTGTTTTCCAAGCGCTAAACGTGGGAAGTACGGCCTTAGTAGCCCGCTTTATCGGTTCTGGTGACATCAAGAACGCCAAAGCCACAGTACGCCAATCATTGGTCTTGGTAACCATATTGGGCGTGGTAGTTTCCATTGGCGGCTATTTACTTTCTCCAGCCATCGTCAGGTTTATGAGGGCAGAACCTGACGTCTACCCCATGAGTGTGAGCTATTTGCAGATTGTGTCACTGGGTTGGCTGTTTACCACAATATCGTTGAATATTGGAGCCATTCTCAGGGGAAGCGGCGATACCATGACACCCATGCGCTACAACCTCTTTTCAAACTTACTTAACGTGTTTGGTAACTACGTGTTCATATATGGTAAGTTTGGCTTCCCTGCCATGGGCGTGGCAGGAGCCGCATTGTCCACTACCTTGTGCCGTGGTGTGGCTGCTTTTCTTGCGCTTCGCGCCATATTCAATAAGAAAAACATCATCGGTGTGTCCCTTAAAGATGATTATCGCATAGACAAGAATTTGCTGGAAAGACTAATCAGCATTGGCCTTCCTTCTGCCATGGAGCAGTTTCTGCTCAGGTTGGGCCAAGTTATCTTCTCAAGAGCAGTTGCTGGTTTGGGCACTGCCGTGTATGCCGCACACCAAACGGCTGTTAACATTTCCTCTCTGACTTTCACCCCTGGGCAGGCTTTTGGCATGGCAGCTACTACCATGGTGGGACAGAGTTTGGGCGCTAATCACCCCGATGTGGCAGAGAAGGCAGGCTTAGCTGCCAGAAGGATGGGACTCATAATTGCTTTGGCTATTGCCATTGTGCTGTTCTTCTTCGGCTACGATGTGGCACTCCTTTACACTGATGAACCGGAGGTAGCTCGAGCAGCAGCAAATGCCTTGAAAATACTTGCCATAATGCAGCCCATGCAGTCCACTCAGTTTATCTTAGCTGGAGCTCTTCGTGGCGCCGGCGACACACGTTGGCCACTTTACTCAACTGCCATTGGTATTTGGGGTATCAGGGTTTTGCTGGTACACGTGTTCATTGCCATGGGAATGGGTCTCATGGGTGCTTGGGTTGCGCAGCTGTGCGACCAAGCCTTCAGAGCGGTGTTCATTTACAGCAGGTACAAATCGGGTACTTGGAAAAAAGTAAAAGTGTAGTTTCGCTCCTTAGAAACATATCTTTGTTTTTATATGGTGTATAAGGCGCTCATATTAGGGGGTGTTACTATGAAAAAAATACTGGCGTTGACCGCAATTGCTGTGCTGCTGTTTGGTTTTGCAGCCTCAATGCCGGCAAAGGCTCAAACCACTACCACTGTAACTAACCTCATCGAGATGTACGTTGGCAGTGCTACTGCTTACGTAGATGGTTCATCTGTAAAAATGGAAGCTGCACCACTGGTGCAGAGTGGCACGGTGTATGTACCTCTCAGATTCATCGCCGAGAACATGGGCGATGAAGTTTTGTGGGATGACAAAAACAGAGAAATCACTATCCTCGAGATGACAGCAAGTGGCAGCGAAATGTTAGTAAATGCCACTGTCACGTTAAAGATTGACAGCAGCACAGGCACGAACATTACGATGTTACCTTGCCTCGGCTTTCCTACGCCATGCTCATATCCACGATCAACTGCAACTCATACGTTCGTTATAAAACCTTCTGTAAAAATCGTGAATGGTCGCACGCTGGTCCCACTTGGTAGCCTTGCTACTGACCCACTTTGGATCGCTTCCAGGTCATTTTACGACAAAGTGAGTTCCAGAGTCGTAGTTCCAGGCTTTGATCCAAATATGCAAACAGACCAAGGCTATGGAGGGACTATTACCGTTTGGTATAGCTGGGAGCAAGGAAGTGCGGAAACTGCAGCACTCAAGAAGGCAGCCACTGAATTTGAGAAAGCTTATAAGACGGCATCAGTTAATTTGGTGGCTGTGGACCCAGCCAGCTTAAAAAGTAAGTTTATCGCAACAGCTTCTACGGGCAACGGTCCCCATATCCTCATAGGTCCCAGCGAATGGATAGGAGAGCTCGCTGACCTCGGGCTGATCAACCCCATAGAAATTTCCCACGCTGTGGATACCACAAACTACATGCTTATCGGTCCTTATACCTCCAACGTACCAGAGAATTTTGCCGAATTTGTGCTTAGAGCAAACTATCTTGACGTTGCTATAAATGCAGTTTCTTATAACGGCAAGGTTTATGCCCTCCCTGAGTCTGTAAATACCGATGCACTTTATTACAACAAGAGTTTTGTTAAAACCTTGCCTACTTCACTAAATGACCTGCTCACGGCGAACAAGAAGTATCCTGTTTCTGGCGGCAGCCCACTGGTCTTTGACGCAAGTAGCTTCTATCACGAAAGCTGGCTTCATTTTGGCCTGGGTGGTGGCGTCTTTAGTGGTGCTAACTACAAGGATGTATCACCCATAAAAAGCTTAAGTTCCGTTAAAGCATTTCAGGCGTTAGCTGACTTAAGAAAGAATAAAGTAACGCCGTCTACGCTTCCGACTTACCAAACAGCTGCGAACTTGTTCAGCAGTAAGAAAGCGGCATTTTTCATTGGAGGACCGGAGAAATATGCAGTCTTGAAAAAGACACTGGGGACCAACCTTGGGCTCATGGAGATACCTAGTGGCAAGCCAATGGTCAGCGTTGAAGCAGTAATGATAGCTAAAAACGTCCCAAGTAATATGAGAACAGCTTTTGAGTTTGCAAAGTTTCTCACTGGCGTCACTAGTTTTGGAGGGGGATTTAACGCTGAAGTGAACATGGCAAAGACGGCAAGCCATATCCCAGCAGCTTTAAAGCCATACAATGATAGTAATCTGTTGGATGATCCTATGGTCAAGGTCTTTTCCGTGCAGGCAACTAAGGGCACATTGTTGCCATGCGCTCCTGCGACTAGTGCGGTAATGTCTGTAATGAGCAAAATTTTGCCTAATGTGTACCAGGGGAAAATAACTGCTCAAGATGCTGCGAACCAAGCTTACCAGCAGATTACATCACAAATCGGCAAATAAACTGGGCGACTAACAGGGTAACCCTTTAACCGTAAAGTGGGTCGCTCCATCAAGCTGTGGCAAGGCTATTTGTGCCTGCAGCAATTTACCTTTCTCGGACATGGTTAAACTAATGTTATTAACATAGCATATACTTCCCTTAAACTGTGGTATAAATTTTCTAGATAATGCTTGGAGGGAGGTTGAATTGTTATGAAAAAGACTTTAAGCATGTTAGTAACAGCTGCGCTACTGATGGGCATCGTTGCAGTGTTACCAGCCTTTGCTGAAACAAACAAGCTACTTGAACTCTATATAGGGGATACCACCGCTTATGTTAACACTTCTGCAGTAAAACTGGACTCACCGCCAGTAATACAGAATTCCAGAACTTTAGTCCCTGTAAGGTTCATCAGCGAGCAAATGGGGGCAAAGGTTACTTGGAATGACGTAAAGCGTCAAGTAACCATTACACAGGGAACCAAGACCATCATCTTAACTATTGACTCCAACAAGGTCCTTGTTAACGGCAAGAGTGTAACCATTGACGTGCCAGCAAAGATAATAAACAGCCGAACCATGGTCCCTGTAAGGTTTGTGTCAGAGCAGCTGGGCTACAAGGTGAAGTGGGATCCAGTCAGCTACCGCGTGCTTGTTTCCAACTTTGACACTGCCATGCCGGTTAACAAGAATGTAAAAGGAACCATTACTGTGTGGCATGCTTGGGGCTTGGGAACGGCAGAAGCTGATGCATTGGACAAGATCATCGCTGAGTTCCAGAAAGCCTATCCCAATGTGGTTGT
>DUSQ01000075.1 GCA_012842545.1 Coprothermobacter sp. | reverse complement strand
TGCCGGCAACTATTGAGAAAAACTTAAGTGCTATGGAGGCTTATCAGAAGCACATAAGCGAAAGCAAGGAGTTGTATGAAAAGCTTATAAACATGGGCATACCTAAAGAGGATGCTCGCTTCGTCATGCCTCAGAGTGTGAAGACGACTATCGTTGTCACAATGAATGCACGCGAACTTCTACACTTTTTCGGTCTGCGGATGTGCCGAAGAGCGCAATGGGAAATCAGAGAAGTAGCGACACTAATGTTAAGAGAAGTCAAGAAGGTGGCACCTACGATTTTTGAGGACGCGGGCCCAGAGTGCATAGCAAGAGGTTACTGCCCAGAAGGGAACACTAAGTGTTATGAAGAGGTAATACAGCAATGGAAATAATAACTCAGGATGGATGGCTAGAAGTCATAACCGGATGCATGTTTTCTGGAAAGACTGAAGAATTGGTGAGGAGGCTCAGGAGAGCTGTTATAGCTCGAAAGGAGACCATTGCCATTAAGCCAGCTTTAGACACACGCTACGATTTGGTTGCCGTGGTGTCCCATTCAGGTTTCAGTTTCAATGCTATCCCAGTTGAAGATCCAAAGAGCATCCTGAACATGGCAAAAGATGCTGAGGTGGTGGGCATTGACGAAGCTCAGTTTTTCACAGGAGAACTAGTACCTGTTATTCGAGAGCTGCTGCAAAGCAAGAAAAGAGTTATTGTGGCTGGCTTGGACCTGGATTTCAGGGGTGAACCTTTTGGAATTATGCCAACTCTGCTGGCATTGGCTGATGAAGTCACGAAACTCCATGCCATATGCAGTGTTTGTGGGAACATCGCCACGAAAACGCAAAGGCTCATAAACGGAAAACCAGCTCGATATGATGATCCCACCATCTTGGTGGGTGGGCTGGAAACATATGAGGCAAGATGTAACTTGCACCATGAAGTCCCCGGAAAAACGCTTACGCTTTTCAAGGAGTGAGGAGAACTGTGGCTTTAGATAACATCATTCACGCTGTGGAAGAACGCTACCAATCTTTGGTGAGAAACCTTGAAAACCCTGACATTTCATCAGATCCGGAACAACTGATGAAGCTCATGCGAGAGAAAAGCCAGCTTGATCCTATCATGGAGAAAATCGCTGAATACAACAGATTAATTAGAGATATTGAGTCGGCAAGAGCCATCCTTGAAGAACCAGGAGAAGACGAACTTAAGGAACTAGCTGAGGAGGAACTCAGAACCTTAGAAGAAATTCTTCCGCAAAAAGAAAAGGAATTGAAGTTATTGCTTGTAGAACCGGACCCCATGGATGAGAAGCCGGTAATTGTCGAGATCAGAGCAGGTGTGGGTGGTGAGGAAGCAGCGCTTTTCGCAGGTGATCTTTTTAGAATGTACACTAGGTATGCTGAAAGAAAAGGGTGGAAAGTAGAACTAGTGGACTCTAATCCCACAGACTTAGGCGGATTCAAAGAAGTTGTTTTTTCGGTAGAAGGGGATAGGGTCTATTCGCGGCTCAAATATGAATCAGGGGTTCACCGTGTCCAAAGGGTACCAGAAACGGAATCCTCTGGCAGAATTCACACGTCCACCGCCACAGTAGCAGTCTTGCCGGAGGTGGATGAAGTAGAAGTTGAAATAAACGAAGAAGATTTGGAAATAGATACCTATAGAGCGGGTGGGCATGGAGGTCAAAACGTACAGAAGAACGAGACCGCTGTCAGAATAAAACACAAACCCACTGGTATTGTTGTCACCTGTCAAGATGAAAGGTCCCAACTTCAGAACAAAATGAAAGCGTTAAGAGTGCTTCGAGCCAAACTTTATGAAAGAGAACTGGAAGAGAGGCAAAAAAGTATGTCCAGTTTTCGTAGATCCCTTATCGGATCTGCTGAACGTGGAGAAAAGATACGTACCTACAACTTCATGCAGAACAGAGTGACCGATCACAGGATTAACTACACAATTTACTACTTGGACAGGTTCTTGGACGGCGACTTAGATGAGATGATAGATGCATTAGAAACAGCAGACAGGGAAAATAGATTGCTGGAAATGGATGAAAGCGCTTGATTTATTTAACACGTTAAGGGCTTCTGCTTCATCAAGTGCTCCAGATTCCACGATTTACAACTTGATAACTTATGTTTTCGACATTAGCAAAACCGATGTTGTACTCAATAAAGACATTTCTATTGACCAAGATGAGCTTAGCAGAGTAGTTTACTTGCTTCAAGAGAATGTGCCGTTTGCTTATATAACTGGGTTTGAAGCTTTTTATGGTAGGGACTTTTACGTGCTGCCAGGCGTTTTTATCCCACGTAATGAAACAGAGCTTCTTGTTGAAATTGCACTGAAGGAGCCATTCAGTTCGTTCCTGGACTTCGGAAGTGGAAGTGGTGCCATATCTGTGACGTTGCTTCTCGAGCAAAAAGGAAGCCAAGGCACAGCAGTTGAGATCTCCCATGTGGGACAGTTATGCACCAGGTATAATGCTGAGAAATTCGGAGTTGAAAGCAGGCTTAGCATTGTGGATGGCTTACCTGAGAAAGGGGCATTTGACCTTATTGTGTCCAATCCACCGTACGTTGCTTACGAATCCTTCGAGGACGTAGATTATGGTGTGAAGGCTTTTGAACCTCTTCAGGCAATATTTCATGAAGATCCGATTATGGTTTTCCAAGATATTTTGGAGTATGCC
>DUSQ01000080.1 GCA_012842545.1 Coprothermobacter sp. | reverse complement strand
ATACAACATGCAAATTTGGCGTTATTGTGTCAAATAGAAAAGACCAAAGTAGTGATTGAAGCCGTAAGAT
Organism: Coprothermobacter sp.; assembly: GCA_012842545.1. Taxonomy (GTDB): domain Bacteria; phylum Coprothermobacterota; class Coprothermobacteria; order Coprothermobacterales; family Coprothermobacteraceae; genus Coprothermobacter. The sequence goes on along the minus strand of DUSQ01000080.1, from coordinate 1,733 downwards.
TGCCAAAAACCAAAGGCCCTTTCGCTATGACTTTGGTTACGACAAGGTTGTCCACTTCAAGCCCGGCACATAACATATAGAATCCGCATGCACATAGTAATTGTATTCATTCAACAGTGATGCGTCTGCTATTGAGCTCAAGGCATGTAAACAACTCACACCTCCAAACTTGAAGGAATCAATTTGACTTTCGCATAATGCTTGAGGTCTTACATTGTTTTGTTATGGACCTTAAGCAATAATGCCTAGAACAAAGGGGAAGAACATTTTCTTGAAACTTTCTTAAACTATTCGGGGGTAGTTACTAGAACTGGCCGCTAGTAGCATTGAAAGCAAAATTGGTATTTGTACTTGTAGCTACCCCTAACAACTCAATAAAACAACACAAAGAGCATTCAATTTGGCCCAACACCACTTAGCGGATACTGTCCCCATTTTCAATTGCATAGATTTGGACCAACACCTCGCCTGATGAGCCCGCTCATGTTTCTTTTTACTCCTCTAAAACAGTCTCGGTTCTACTTACCGTTTACAAGAAAAACAACATGATAGCCGCACATATTATCTAGATCTGAAGGAATGCTAAGCAAAAAAACAGCATGTACCACAATGAGAAGAAAAACATTTCCTAAAACCAATAACGGCAAGGGAGAGTCTCCCTTGCCGTTATGCCGTCTTGCGTAGTTAATGAGGTATATCAGATAACTTCATGTCAATTAAAGAACCCCTGCTTTCACTTGTAATGCGTAGCGTATAATCAAAGGGATTGGCTCCTTTAGGTATTGCCCAGTATAGCTGGGCTCTCCACCATTGTCCTATAGCATCCATCTTACTAAAGTTTGTCACATATTGAGGCTTATGTCCAACCTGATTTACAACAAAGCCTTCCTTGTCCAGGAGAGTAAACCACGAGGTCTTAGGTAAATCTTCTGACATACCCCAGAATAATTCAGGCGTTGAAGTCAGAGTAAGCTTAACGTCGATCAGTAAATACTCTTGGTTAGGATCTCCTAGTTCATTCTCTCCTTCTTGAGGCAATGTCTTTATACTGCAAATGTCAATTTTGTATGGTGTAGTACTGGTTGTATAGATAGGCGAACTATCTGCAGCAATTTTCCCCAGGAGGGGCACGCTCCAATAAGCATCCCAACTCTTGTATGTAAGATTGTAAACATCGAGTGGACGATCTTCTGGAAGGGTCACTCTGAAATGACCTTTCGTCTTTGCTTGCGGCGGTACAGGATCAGTATCAAGGTTAGCATTTGCGCGGTAAGAAATACTATATTGACTATCTACAAGATAAAGTTCCCCAAGAGTTTGGTTTTTAGTATATGTATTGCTATATACAAAATCCCCTTGTATTTCAAGAACACCTGGGTTGCTCGGCGACTTAATAACTCTTATACTGGTTGCAGTAAGCCGTTCGCCGTATTGAGCTATGTTTACATCAATATTAGTTTGAACTAATTCTTCTTTCGGTTCTTGGCTCACAGGTTGAACCACGGGCTCATTAGTATTCTCGCTTCCTTTATTCTGACTTGATTCTTCTTCGCCTTCTTCCCCAGTGTTCTCATAATCAGGGTTCTTATCCAGGCTCCCTTCACCGCCATATCGCTCATATACGGCCACTACACCTTCGCTGGATGCGTCCAAGGACAAAAACTCAAGGCTTTTCAGTTTTGGAATTTTATTTCTGTCATTGAAGAAGTAGATGGTCAAGTAATCTACGTTTT
>DUSQ01000074.1 GCA_012842545.1 Coprothermobacter sp. | reverse complement strand
GCTCACGGTTATGCAGCTCGGATCTCTGGTGATGATACTGCGTACTTGAGTGGGAGGCTCACTTTTAATCCTTTGGCACACATTGACCCTTTGGGAACAATTGTACTGCCACTTCTTCTTTACATTATGGGGTCTCCAGTGCTGTTTGGCTGGGCCAAACCGGTTCCCATAAATCTGTATAAGCTTGACTCAAAGGGACTTTTCCTGGTCAGCATTGCAGGTGTCTTTACCAATTTTGTACTGAGCTTGCTACTTTTGGTGCTTTACAAGTTTATTCCTTGGTCTGTTCTGCTGGAGTTGTCACTGATTAATTTCTGGCTCATGGCTTTTAACTTGATTCCTTTGCCACCCTTAGATGGTAGCAAGATTCTTCTTAGTTTCTTTTCCTTTGAGACAAGAGCAAAGGTAATGGCACTGGATCAGTATGGGTTTTTCATCATATTTGTTTTGCTTGCGCTAAATTTCTTCAACGGCTACTTCAACTTGGTCTTTAAAGCTTTCATGAGTATTGCGAACTTCATTTTGTGAGGTAACAGTGCACTTAACTGAAATACCATATGTGCGGGTATTGTGTGCTAAAAGCTGTACTTGTCTATTGACAAGTTTCGTGGCGATGTTATAATAATAATCAGTTGGTTCCGGAGTAGCTCAATCGGCAGAGCAGCGGACTGTTAATCCGTTGGTTGCAGGTTCGAGTCCTGCCTCCGGAGCCATTTTTGTTTGTGGTTTGGCAAAAATAAAAAAGAGCCCCAAAGGGACTTGAGGGCTCTTTTTGTTTAGGTATTATGCTGGGTGCGATCGGTCTATTCTCTCTTACCCAGTTCACGATCCAGCATAAACAAACCTGCTGGCTCATCCTTTATCATTTCAAGCTTCTTCACTATGCGATCAGCCTGAGCTTCCTCTTCTACTTGCTCCTTCACATACCACTGTAAGAACTCCATGGTACCGTAGTCTTTTGCTGACTGTGCAATTTCAAGTAGGCCGTAAATTGATTGCGTGATAAACTTTTCGTGGTCATAAGCGTCCTGAAAAGCTCTAAGAGGTGATTCCCATGTTTGCTGAGGCTTGTCAATGGCCATGAGTTCCACACGTCCTCCCCGTTCCACCACGTAGTCAAAAAGTTTCATAGCATGATTTAGTTCTTCCTGGGATTGAACTCTCATCCACCTGGCAAATCCTGAAAGGTTCTTGGATTCAAAATCCGCTGCCATGGACAAATACAAGTAGGCTGAGAAAAGTTCTTTGTTGATCTGTTCGTTCAATGCTTTTTCTACTGTTTCTGTAAGCATGTTGATCTGCCTCCCTTTAGCCTTGTTCTAAGGCTTTCACGATTTCTTCGTAAGGCGGTTCTTTGCCGGGGTCTTCGCTCACCCAAGCGTAGGTCACTTTACCATCTTCAACGATGAATACGGCTCTTTTGGCAGCCGTGTACTTGGGTACGCCTGCGAAATCTGTGTGAACTCCACCGTACTGCTTTGCTACTTCTCCACCAAAGTCAGACAGCAGAGGGAATTCAATGCCGTTGTGCTCTGCAAAAGCTTTATTCGCAAACGGAGTGTCGACGCTGATGCCAAGTACTGTCGCATTAAGTTCGTTAAACTTTGCCATCATGTCTCGGAACGTGCACATTTCCTTCGTGCATACGCCGGTAAACGCCCCAGGGTAAAAAGCCAGAACTACTTTACCCTTAAGTGATGACAATTTGACTTTCTGCAAATTATGGTCTACCAATTCGAAATCTGGTGCTGAACTTCCCACTGTTAGCATATTTTTATCACCTCTATTTAAAAGTTACCCAAAATCCTGCACACTTATTCTTTAGTATGCATGCGAAAATATGTTCTAAGACAGGAGGTGCTTCGTGCTTTATGAATGAGACTTTAGATGTAGTTCTTCAGTTTCAGCGCAATGAAATCACTGAAGCTCAGGTTTACGGCTTTTTGAGTAAGCTTGCAAAAGGCAAGAACAAAGAGGTTTTGAACCAGATCCGAAATGACGAGTTAAGGCATTATCAAATGTGGCGTGAAATAAGCGGTCAGGACGTAAGTATAAATTGGTGGAAGGTGTTTTACTACTCCATGCTTGCTCTCATTTTTGGCGTCACCTTTACCATCAAGCTCATGGAAAAAGGCGAGCAAAATGCCGAGCTTGCTTACAAAGGCATATCCACTCAATATGCTCAGGCAGAAGCCATTTACAAAGATGAAGAAAAGCATGAAGAAACTCTGTATGAGCTCATTGAGGAGGAGAAACTGTCTTATCTGGGTTCCATTGTTTTGGGCTTAAATGATGCTTTGGTGGAAATTACCGGCACATTGGCAGGACTAAGTTTTGCTTTAAGGGTTTCCAAAACTGTGGGCATAGCAGGGCTTATTACCGGGGTTGCTGCTTCTCTTTCCATGGCAGCTTCAGAGTACCTTTCTCAGGTGGCTGATAAAAAGCCCAATCCCATTAAAGCAGCTGTTTACACACTTATTGCCTATTTCGTTGTGGTATTGGCTCTTGTGCTTCCGTACTTCTTCATCGCTAACGCCGTTACTGCTTTCGCGGTAACGGTGGGCATTGGACTGCTTGTGGTAGTTTACTACGCTGCTTTTGCCTCTGTTATCCATGAGAAGTCTTTTGGAGGTACTTTCCTGCAAATGCTATTGGTCGTACTCGGAGTCTCTTTGATATCCTTTGGCATCGGGGAGATCGCACGACGGGTATTTGGTATTTCGGTTTAAAGAAGCAAGTAACTTGAAACGTTGCAGGATTACCAGCTATTTAAGTAGTACCAGTTGTCTTGAGGCAGTACGGGCTCGTGGTAGCGATCGTTGGTGTGGGCGTCAGTGAGTATTTCGATGGTGTCATTTCTGACTACTATCATGGTATGACCTTTGTCAGCCATCATAATGCCTCCTGCTCTTATCTCCCAGCTTTTCACTGAGCGAGCGACTTTCTTCTGCTGAAGCAAATAACGTCTCAAGCCTGAAGATCTTGTCCATGCCCAGCCATTTGAGCTGTCTTTTAGCCGTTGCCATTTCCCGGGCTCTACAGGCAGTCCCGCGTAGTTCAAGGCTTGAGAAGCAAAGTCTGCACAATCCGTACTGCAAAGAAAATCATAGTAAGGCCACTGTTGGTTGTTCCACTTACTCTTGTCGTTGGCAATGGTAGTTCCCGGGCACATTGTGGTGGCATTACTGGTGTATTTATCGGCGTACTGCACAACTTTCCAGGGATCGTAGTACGTTTTTTTCATGGGCACGCTAGTTCCGTTCAAAACCCTCTGCATGCTCTGTTTACCCAGGTCGTACATGGTTTGAGCGGGTAGGGGTTTGAAGTCTTTAAGTTCTATTCGCTGGTACTGAGGCTGTTCCACCAACACCTTCAAGCTGTTTGAGTCAATGGTAAGTGATGCTGTTAAGGGTGCAGTCACGTACATGAATAGGTAGCTGTCATAGCTCTTACCAATGTACCTTGTGAGTTCATCATATGTTCTGTCCAGGTAAGTAACCACGTTTGTCACTTTTGATGCGGGAAGATCCTTATTTTTCTGTTTTATGAGTTGCACCTTCTGTTCCTCCGCTTGCGAGTACGGGTAAGTCTGCAACCCTAAAGCGCTCAAAGCTCCTCTGATAAAGGGTAACTCGTCCACGGTTTCGTACTTTAGTGTCTTGACAACCCTCATAAGCACTGTCGCCGTATAGACATTGTTCTTTGTGTTCTCGCTCACGAAGGTCAAAGAAACGTCGTCCACCTCGTAGAAAGTCTCATAGTTTCTCTTATATGTATCATTGACATATTGCTTCAGGGTGCCTCTTGGTGTCTGCACAATTGGCTGGTTTGACTGTGTTCCACCTCCTTCAGCTGTGCTACTATGCCAGACTGTGGTGTTGCCTGAAAGAGTGGCACTGCATCCAGATAGGACAAGTAAAGCCAAGCATAAAACAGCAACCATCTTGCTCTTCATAAATCCAGTTTATCATGTAAGGCAGATCAAAGCACTACCAAGAGCAAGCTGTTTTGATTGAATACACTTAAGCGTGCCAAGGTATATGTTTCATGATGGAGGTGAACTCTTACATGGTGAATTTTACGTTCCATACCCCTACGAAGGTTCTGTTTGGCGTTGGCAGGATAAAGGAAATTGGATCCGAAATTAAGAAATTCCAAGTGAGGAAAGTGTTGTTGGTTGCTGGTGGTGGATCCATTAAGAAGAATGGGGTTTACGATGCCGTCACTGAGTCACTCCGCGAGCACGGGGTCGAGTGGATCGAGCTTTGGGGCGTGGTTCCCAATCCAGTGCTCAGCAAGGTCATGGAAGGCATTTCTTTGGCTAAACAGAGTGGAGTGGACGGGGTACTGGCTGTGGGCGGTGGAAGTGTGATTGATACTGCAAAAGCCATCGCTTCAGGCGTCTACCTGCAGGATGTTTGGGCTTCCTTTTTGGGAAAAGAGAAGATCACGGAGGCTCTTCCCGTTTTTGTCGTGTTAACCATTTCTGCTACGGGGTCCGAGTCAAACGGTAACTTTGTCATCACGAACGAGGAAACCAAACAGAAGCTTGGTAATCATAGTCCTTTGGTTTATCCTAAAGTTAGCATCATCGACCCTTCAGTACAGCGCACACTTCCCTGGAACCAAACGGCTAACGGTGCTTCGGATGCGTTGGCTCACATCATGGAGAGCTACTTCAGTGGTGGTGGCAGTGAAACCACGCTTTACGTGGATGAGGCACTTAGTAAAGCCATCATTGATGCCACCGATAAGCTCATGCTCAATGAGGATGATTTGGAAGCCAGGGCAAACTTAGCTTGGGCAGCTACGCTGG
>DUSQ01000073.1 GCA_012842545.1 Coprothermobacter sp. | reverse complement strand
TAATGTAAAGAAGAAGTGGCAGTACAATTGTTCCCAAAGGGTCAATGTGTGCCAAAGGATTAAAAGTGAGCCTCCCACTCAAGTACGCAGTATCATCACCAGAGATCCGAGCTGCATAACCGTGAGCCACTTCGTGCAATATGACACAGTACATGAACAAAACAAAGAACAAGATTTGGTTTAACAGATTCATTCCATCACTCCTGCAGTACCCGCCATGAGCTGGGTAGTGTAAAGTTCATAGTAAAAACCTTTCTTCGCTATTAATTCCTGATGAGTTCCCGATTCAATCACCCTTCCATGGTTGATTACAACAATCTTATCAGCTTCTTGAATAGTACTCAACCTGTGAGCAATAACCACAGTTGTACGTCCTTTCATTAGTTTGGGCAAAGCATTCTGAATCAAACGCTCCGTATCAGTGTCAATGTTTGCCGTGGCTTCATCCAGCAAAAGCAGTTTTGGTTTATGATACAAAGCACGGGCAAAAGCAATAAGCTGCCTCTGACCCTGAGAAAGGTTTGCACCTTCAGGGGCCAACATGTAATCCAACCCCCCTGGCAAATTCATAACAAAGTCTGCATTGACTATTCTTAGTATTTCCTCAAGTTCTTCATCATCAGCTTCATCCCACAGCGTTATGTTGTTACGTATGGTGTCATGGAAAAGCTGGACTTCCTGCAGTACCAGAGCTAAGTTGTGACGATAGTGCTCAATGTTCCAATCTCTTAGTTCCACTTCATCAACAAGAACCTGCCCCTCGTAGTTCTCATAAAAACCTATGAGGAGGTTCAAGATAGTGGATTTGCCAGCACCTGTGGGGCCAACAATGGCTAAAGTCTGTCCCTGTTTAAGATCAAATGAAACATCTCTGAGAACAGGCTCCTCTTCGTAGGCAAAGCTCACTGAATCAAAGGAAATATCTCCATGGAGCGGACCAGCATAGTCTTTCCCCTTGTATTCCACTTCCTTGACTTCCATGACATCCATGATCTTTTCCAAAGATGCAAAAGCTGTCTGGAAAAGTGTAAACTTGTCTGAAAAATCCGCAATGGGGTCAAACATCATGGGCAAGAGCCGGAAAAATGATACCAACGTTCCCACAGAGACCAAACCCTTCGAGATAAGGTAACCACCGTAGAGCAAAACCAATGCACGGCTGAGTTCCCTAAGAAAGTTCACTGAAGGATAGAAGAAAACCCTAAGCCGCGCCGCTTGTAGCTGGTATTTGTAGTGTTCCTTGTTTATGGCGTCGTATTCCTCTTCACACAATGGCTCTCTTGTAAAAGCCTTTACCACCACAAAACCTGAGAGCATTTCTTGAGCGTAAACGTTCATGCGTGAAACAATACGTCTGATGACACGCCATATGCGTCTTAAAGCAAAACCCAACACTTGGAGCATGATTGCTACCGGCACCACGGCTAACATCACCACCAGGGTAAGACGCCAGTTCATAAGCAACATCATTACTAAAATACTTACTAATAAGAAAAAGTCGGCAATTAAGGAGACAAACCCGGCACTGATCATTTCGTTTAGGTTTGCTACGTCATTGGTTACACGTGTAACTAATTTCCCCACCGGGTTCCTATTAAAGAAATCGACTTTCAACGACATTAGGTATTTCATTAAGTCAACACGAAGCTGCCAAGTGATTTTCTGGCCAAAAACATTGCTCAGGTACATCTGAGCCCAGCTAAACGCAAAATAGATGCCCAGCAGTAAAAGGTAAATCAGGAGTAAACTGCTTAAACCACTGAAATTCATAACCTTTATGTGATCATCAATGATGATCTTGAAGATGTAAGGCTGGAGCACAGAACTCACAGCAGCACCTAACGTGGCCAGCAAAGTCACGATGATAACCGGCAGGTGAGGTTTAACATAGGGCCACAAAAATGCCAGCAGTTCTCTATCGCTGTGGCGTCGTGTTTGTTCTTCCTGATCTAAGACATCATCCATAGACTAACCCCTCCAGCACTTGGATTCTATAGAGATGAGCCAGATATCCTTGCTGTTTTATGAGCTCAGCAGGCGGCCCAAATTCTTTTGTGCTCCCGTTGATAAGCACATAAACTCTATCAGTGGGTAGCAAAGCACTGATCCTGTGACTAACTAAGATTACACTCTTGTTGTTCAAACGAGCGTAATCCACCAAATTCTTGACCAACTGTTCTTCAGTAACCGTATCCAAGGCAGAAAAAGCATCATCCAACATGAGAAGAGGTCTGTTGGCTAACAAAGCACGTGCAATTGCCATGCGCTGCTTTTGGCCGCCAGAAAGGGTTAGCCCTCTTTCACCAATGAGCGTATCCAAGCCCTGAGGCAGCAGTTTAATATCCTCTGCCAGGCAAGCTACCTCCAGTGCTTCCCAAATCTGTTCATCAGTAGCTTCAGGGTTACCAAACTTAAGATTATCCCGAACAGTCATGGAGAACAAATAAATACTCTGGGGAACGTATGTTACCAAGGATCTGAGTTCTTTCAACGGTATGTGCTTAACGTCGATGCCGTTTACGAACACGGTCTTGTCAGGAGGTTCCAGTACCCTGATAAGTAACTTCGTAAGGGTGGACTTTCCGCTGCCGATGGGGCCTG
>DUSQ01000072.1 GCA_012842545.1 Coprothermobacter sp. | reverse complement strand
CGTACACTAATTCTCACCTCCTCATTCAAACTACCATGTCGTACTGGTAAACTTTGTAACCACCCTCAGTTTCCTGAGCCATGTTTACTACATCCACAGCATCAAACTCGTAACCTTTCTTAGCAAGCTTTTGCCTGATGTAACTGCTGTGCTGCCTTAGATGGTTGCTGTCTTTGTCGGAATTGGTCATGATGGTCAGTAACAGCTCTCCACCCCGCACATCAATCCCAAATTTGAGCGGCAGTTCTGTTAACCGCATCGCAGAAGAAGACTTTTGTTCAAGAAAAGCTTCATTGAGTTGATTCATGCTGGTCGCATCCGTGGCTTGTTTACCAGAAAAATGTTGTCCCTGCGTTTTCAAACTGTTTGGAAACTCTTGGCGAATTGCATCTGCAAGACCCTTGGGAAGAGTGTCAAAAGCTTGCTGTACGGCCTTATTTTCGGTCTTCTCCTTCAATGGCTGATACTGGTTTTCTGGCTTTTCCAAGGAACTTCCTTCCATTGCAGAGTCGTGACGCTTTGCAACAGACGAGTCACTACTACTTGATTCATGATCAAAGCCCTCTTTAGCCAAGTGCAGTGTTTCTGAAATCCTTCCGTCAAAAGATACGGTTTCGCTAGTAGGCTCCTTCGACTCTCGTGAAACGTGATCCTTCGGTGTGACACTGCTGATGAGCTGTTTATCCCTCATTTTTTCAGTTTCATTAGCCGCACCGTTTCCTTCATAAAACCACTGAGAAGCGACACCTTGTGGCAATTCCGAATTAGTTAGGTCTAAAACCTCCTCTTCACCTGTAACTTCTCCCTTTGCCAGTTCGGACGAAGGCAAATCAGCAGTTGGTATCATCTTTTTATCCTCAACAGTCACAAAACCACTCTCTTCTTTGGCGTCTTCAACTGGCTCCAGCAAACCTTCCTCCTCCAGCACAACACTCTTCGATCTGTTCCCATCCACTCTTAATGCCTCGCTAGAGATCTCTCCTGAATTCCTTGCTTCACGTGAGCTTTGTCCCTTTGAAGCTCCACTTTGAGCAAACTGCTTGACCTCTGCCTCGCTGCTATCAGTGCTGATAACGACCTGCTTAAACTGCAACTGGAAAGTAGATCCTTTCTCCCCTGCCATCTCCACGTCGCCCTCTTGCTTTTCCTGTGCCAAATCCTCTTTCACCGTGATTTGTGAAGTCAATTCAAAATTCTCAGCTGGTTTCCTAACTTGGACATATGAACCACTCTCTTGAAGAAGGTTAAAGACCTCATTGGAACCTGAACGCAAGGCTGGGGCCGCCCAAAATAAGCCCGCAGTAGCTTTGTCTTCATTAAGCTCTCCTTTAACCAACGGCGATGACTCGTCGGCTTTTTCAAAACCCTGATAACTATGAGCGTCAAAATGGTCAGGCTTAACCACGGTAGAGAACTTTTCCTCTGATAAGAACTGTGCTTGGTCTTTAAAGATAAAACCGAATCGCTCGGGTGCTTCATACTTTACAAAAGTGATACCTGGGCTTGTAGTTTTTCTTAGGTGGTTATCTCCGTCGCTTAGTTCAGCACCATTAGGAATCCCACTTGCTGGTGCATCAGCATTTTGGTCTGCAACACGTTCTCGCGAGTCAACAGCTATGCCGTCCACTTCTTGGCTAGATAATGTCTGACTTTTGGTATCATTCTTTAGCACGGCTTTTTCCGTTTCAAAAGAATTCTTAAAGTCACCAGCCTCAGATTGAAAGGTCAGTTGATTAGTAGGTTGCTCAGTAAGTTGTAAATGATCTGTTAACCGTGCATCTCTATTCCCGGAAACTTGTTCTTTCTCTTGCACCATCATAAGCCCAGAAACATTCCTAGAGGAAGCATCAGAATGCACTGCTAAGTGTCTCTCAGCACTGAGGAAATCGACGTCATTTGAGAGTTGACGAAGGTTACTGTCGTTTTGTAACATCCCAGATTCAGCCTCTTTAAATACTTCAACGCCTTCTTTTATTTCGGCGCTTGCAGCTTGCTGTCCATCTAGAACAGCCGACGCATCCACAGCAAATTCTTCCACAGAAGCAACAGACACAACTTGCGAACTCGATTCACAAAGTGAAACAGCCTCGACTGAAGCCGCAGACTGCGACTCAATAGAGTCATTTTTTGCCACTTCTGCGGGATCTTGCACGCAACAACCAGGTGCCAGTCCACTCATCAAGGCAAGCATTGCTGAGAAGTCCACAGCTGGTTCATTTGTCTGTTCAAATACCCGAGGGTTCTGCTGCTTTAGCTTCGGCGGCATGGCAGGGAAATCTGAATCCCAAAACTGTGTTAGAAAACTTAGATCCATGACAGGCCCACCAATGACTATTCACCTCCTTTCTTGCGCGATCCTATTTCGTCTAACAAAGACAATTCCTGACGGAATGCCTTTGTTTGCGCCT
>DUSQ01000071.1 GCA_012842545.1 Coprothermobacter sp. | reverse complement strand
TAGAAGGCTTACAAGAAGGAAAACCAAGAATTGCTGGCATATTTGATTCACATGGAAAGGAGATAAAATGAAACGCGTTTTACTACTGGTTATTGACAGCTTAGGCGTTGGAGCCATGGATGATGTTCTTGAGGTTAGACCTCAAGACGAAGGGGCGAACACGTTGCTACATTTAGCAGAGAGCACCAAACTGCATATTCCCAACTTAGAAAGAATGGGTGCTGGGTACTTAGTTGACACACCGAAGATAAAGAAGATACCAAAGCCCATAGCAAGTTTTGGTTCAAGCAACCTTGCACATTTCGGTGCAGATACCTACCAAGGACATCAGGAGATCATGGGAACAAAGCCCAAAATGCCTATAAAGAAGCCCTTCAGCTTTTACATTGATAAAGTAGAAAAGGCTCTAATCGAAAAAGGATACAAGGTCGAAAGACCTGATCCGGTGCATCCTTATCTACTGGTAAATGGCCTTGTGACGGTAGCCGATAATCTTGAGGCAGATCCTGGCCAAAATTACAACTTGACGGCGCCTTTGGACTACATCACATTTGAAGAAGAATTGAAGATTGGTTACATAGTTAGAGAAAACGTAGAGGTAGGTAGGGTCATCGTATTCGGAGGCAAAGGTATCACCATTCAAGACATATTAAAAGCTGTTGAAATAAAAGAGAACGGCATAGTCGGCATTGATGCTCCAAAATCTGGTGTCTACAGAAGTGGCTACATGGTCAGGCATTTGGGTTATGGTGTAAATCCAAATGTGCAGGTTCCAACTTTGCTCAAGAGAGCTGGTTATCAAGTCTCCCTCATAGGAAAGATGGCTGATGTCATCGAATGTGAAGAAGCCGAGTACCTGCCGATGGTGGAGACAGAAAAGGTCCTCGATCTGGTATGCGACAAACTGAAAACACAGAAGAGTGGACTCATAGCAGCCAATGTACAAGAAACGGATTTGGCAGGGCACTCACAAGATCCAAACAGGTATGCAAACAGGTTGATGACTGTTGATAAACGCCTACCTGAAGTTATGAGCTTGCTAACAGATGAAGACATGTTCGTGATAACGGGAGATCATGGCAACGATCCTACCATAGGCCACAGCCACCATACCAGAGAAAGGGCTCTCTTACTGGTTTTCAGCAAAACGTTTCTCCCCTGCAACTTAGGTATCAGACAAACGCTCTCCGATATAGGGGCAACAATTGCAGATTACATGGAAGTAGAAAAGCCCGAAAACGGAACGAGTTTTTTAAAGGAGATCACATAAGTAGACCCTCAACATGCTGAAAACTCTATTAGTACTTAGGGCAATCTAACAAGCTGTACATAAACAGTACGAAATCCTGTTTGCACTTCTTATTATGCAACTGACATCTTGGTTTATCAAAGGCAGAGTTAGTCACCCATTTTGTTCCACATTCAAACAGTAACAGAACTTGTATAGGCTATTCTTTGCATATTCCCTCTTAATGTTTGATGAAGAGTTCTTTATGTTGACAATATATTTTTGTGTATGATATATTGTGATCATTACCAGCGTTTCCTAGACTGGAATTCTTTGGACGGGGGTGTCACCATGACACAGGAACCCAAGAAAGATGAAGTGGATTTTACGCCTTACGTTAGTTCAGACGCAACGATGCCTGAAGTAACCGTATTATCTGTGGTCACTGGTATTATCCTTCTCATTATCTTTGGCGCTGCAAACGCTTACCTTGGCCTCAAGGTTGGCATGACTGTCAGCGCATCCATTCCCGCTGCGGTGGTTTCCATGGCTGTTCTCAGAGGGCTGTTCAAACGCGGAACCATTCTCGAAAATAACATTGTACAGACCATCACTTCCACCGGTGAGGCAGTCGCAGCTGGAGTCGTTTTTAGTTTGCCTGCTTTGTACATGCTTGGGCATTCTCCTTCTTTGATGCTGATCTCTTTGGTAAGCCTTT
>DUSQ01000015.1 GCA_012842545.1 Coprothermobacter sp. | reverse complement strand
TCCGCCTCGGGAAATGACTTTGTTACGTTTTCATCTGCTCCTGAACATTGGTGGTTTCACGTTAAGGAAGGTACAGGCTCTCATGTGGTTGTTAGGAGTAATCCACTCACAGATGATACGGCACGCGCGGCTGCAAGAATTGCAGCCTTTCACAGTTCAAAGTCCGAAGAAAACAAGGTGGAAGTCGTCTACACGCAGATAAAAAACGTTTGGCGCCATCCAAAGAATAAAAAAGGGCTGGTTCTCTATAAGAACTTTCAGACCATAATAGTAGAACCAGCTTCTGAAGAAACGATTCTAAGTACTACTTAAGGGTTTTCAGAGTTGCTTCTAACAGTTTGGCGTCGTCAGTGGCTGTAACTTGCACATCGGGTGCTAAACCAACCTTATTAAGGGCCGTCTTGTTTGGTGTAAGATACTCAGCAATTGTCACCTTCACGGCGCCCTCACTGAGCTGTTCAATGGTTTGAATTTCTCCTTTTCCAAAGGTTTTTTCACCCAACAACTGTGCACCAATGAGGTCTCGCAGAGCACCAGCTACTATCTCAGAAGCCGATGCAGAACCACCATTCACCCAGATAACCACATTACCGCTAAACAACTTTGACCCGCCTGGGGCTTTCAGTGGTTTTGTTTCCTGCTTGTCCTTTTCATAAACTACTACTTGCCCAGGAGCAAAATAACCAACTATTTTACGAGCTTCCTCTAGCATACCCCCAGGATTATCCCTCAAATCAATGATCAGAGAAGTCATACCTTCACCTTTTAACTGAACCAAAGCCCTTCTAAACTCGGAAGAGGCTCTATTGTCATAGAACTGCATGAGCCTTATGTATCCCACCGTCGGAGTAACCATCTTGCTTTCAGTAACCGCAGGTATGGAGACTTCTTCACGCTTCAAAGTAAACGAAAGTGTCTGCCCATCACGCAGAATTTCCAGTACCACAGAGGTACCAGCCTTACCCCTAACCATGGAAGAAACAACGTCCACAGAGACTTGTTCCACTGTCTTTCCATCTACAGCCATAATAACGTCGCCTGCTTTTAAACCAGCCTTAGCGGCAGGAGTGTTGGGGAAAACCGTTTGAATGACGATTTGGTCACCTGTTTTACTGATGACTACTCCAATACCCGTATAAGTGCCTTCCAAGTCACTTTGCAACAAGGAAATCTCTTCTGGCGTTAAATACTCCGTCCATGGATCACCCAAAGCTGCAGTTAACCCCTTAGCTGAGCCGTAAAGAAGTTCCTTATCAGAGGGCAAATCAGTGTAGTACCGCTCCTGAAGTACAGCTTTTAACTCATCTAATAGACGATAATCTCCAGCTTGTAAGACAATGGGTCGACCGCTGGTAAGAAAACCAAGAATATAACCAGCTGTAATGCCCAGCACAAGTATTAGTACAACCACACCAGAGCTTATACTTTTCTTATTCATGGATCACCTCAGAATTGCACAAATTTGGCAGGATTGGTTGGCTCACCCTGTATCCTTATTTCAAAATGCAAGTGCGGCCCGGTTGCCCAACCAGTAGAACCCTCGTAGCCCACCACGGTACCAGCAGAAACCTTTTGTCCCGACTTAACAGCTATACGGGACATGTGGGCGTAAACAGTACCGTAACCATCTTGATGGTCAATAATGACACACAATCCGTATCCCGTCTTCCAACCTGCCCAGATAACTACGCCAGTCCTACTAGCCTTAATGGGAGTTCCATATTGATTCGCCACGTCGATTCCCGTATGGAAATCTTTCCCTCTACCAGTTAATGGGTTTATACGCCATCCAAAAGGACTTGTCACCATGCCTGACATGGGCTTTATAAAACCACTGGAATTCGCAGTACTGCTAAGTTTAGTCGCTGACAGCATCTTTTGTATCTCAGCACTCACTTGCCTTTGTTGTTCCTCTATCATGGCTAGTTGTGAAGCGTACTTGTTTTGCTCCTTTTTAAGCTGAGCATACAGAGCTTCTCTTTCGTCGTATTTGCTTTGCAAGGTTGCTAGTTGGGTTTGAAGCGATTGTATAGTCTGAGCTACTTCATTCTTTGCCTCAGCTATTTCCTTTCGTTTTGCCTGGAGCTTAGCAACGTTGTCTTCATATGACTCAAGCTTGGCGTTTTGATTGGTGAGAACCTTTTCCAGCGCGTAGGTCGCTAGTTCTGGATTCACAGAGGAAGTAACCACTAGTACCAGTGCAGAAGGCGCCACTTTTTGCCATTTATACATGGTAACCAATGTCTGTTCCAAGTTTGCTCTTTCTTCTTCGATTATCTTCTCCAGGTCCCTTATTTGGGCATCCAGTGTGGCGATTTGTTCCTCCAAGAGCTGCCGCCTCTGAACTAATGAAGAAGATTGCTGCTCCAGTTTTTCTATTTGGCTTTGCAACTGTACCAGTGTTTGGAAAGCATCTTGAGTTTTATTTTTCACTTCACTGAGTTGCTGCTGAGTTGCTTTCTTCTGCTGCTCAAGCTCCTGGTTCTTTTTCTGCAAATCCGAGTACGTTGCAGCCTGACCTGGCAAAGGCATAATAAGTAAAGTTGCAATTATGACTACCGCAGTTACCAAGGAAACCCACTTGGCAACGGTCTTACATTTCCAGTTCACTACTAGCCACCTCCTTAATACTCCTGTGTATGGCCAAATAGGTGCCCCCAAACACAAATAACAGCGACAAGAATGCGCTCAACACCACATAGGGCTCCCAACTTGATAGTGGTACAGTTAACCCAAACAGTAGCCGGTTCACAACGTTCACTAAGTCAATCACCAAGGGAGCTGCATAAATACCTAGGACTACGGAAGCGATCATACCAATGGCAGCAAAGCTCACGATATACAACAAGAAAGGCATAAGCAAAAACCGAGGGCTTGCACCCAATAATGAATAAAGAGCCAACGATTCACGTTGTTTTAGTACCTCAGATTCCACCAGTAGCATGGCCAATATGGCCAGTACGGCTACCATAACTATAAGTATAGCGAATACTGCTTTGTACATGCCAGATATGAACGTTGAGACACTCTGCGCCTGTTCATATGGCGCAAGTAAATCAGTTATGTAGGTAGCGGTTCTCATCTCATCAATGAATTGCTTCATGCTTTCCAAGCTTGTAAACCTGATTTCAAAAGATGGAGGTATGGGATTTTCGGAAATGTTGTCGAACAACCAGTTGTATTGAGAAAGCGAGAGCTTCAACTCTGCTAAAGCTTGCTCCGAACTAACAAAGGTGACCTCGGCCACTCCCGGTCTGTGGACGAAATCAGATCTTATAGACTGTATTTCTTCCTGAGGCAGAGATTTGTCAACAAAAACCACAGTTTGAAGCTGACTCAGGGCAGTGCTCTGTATTTTTTGAAACCAAACGCTGGTACTAAAGGCAAAACCACCTAACAATGTCGCGATAATGATAAGTCCAGCCAATACCACTCCTTGGGCAATGTTGGTCCGAATTAACCGCCATGCCCAAACTGTTTCACGGAGTAACCGATTAAGCCAAAGACTTGATTTTTTTTGCATCAAAGACAATACTTCCCCTTTCCAATCTTATTACCCGACTTCCCATTTCCGCGACTAATTCCACGTTATGAGTAGCTAATAACACCGTAGTATTCATGTTTGCAGTAAGATTCTGTATGGTCTCAATAAGCTCTCTTGCCGTATTCATATCTAAATTAGCTGTGGGCTCATCAGCAATAAGCAGTTCTGGTTCGTGCAAAATCGCTCTAGCAAATGCCACTAATTGTTTTTGCCCCCCAGACAGTTCCTCGGGCATAAAATTCTTTTTGTCAAGAAGCCCTAATTTGTAAAGAAGAGCTTCTGCACGTCGCTTTACCTCTGGTACGGGATAGTCCCTAACTTCCAAGCTCATTATGACATTTTCATAAACTGTCCTGTCATTTAGAAGATACGAACCTTGAAAAATGATACCTGTTCGGAGCCTCAAATCACGCAGGTCTCGTTCCTTGCCAGAGGAATCAATTCGATGCCCAAGTACTTCAGCATAACCTGACGTGGGTTTTCTCAGCCCCATCAGAATATGCAGAAGCGTTGTTTTTCCTGCGCCAGTAGGACCAATGAGGTAAACAAAATCACCCCGGTGCAAATCAAAACTAACGTTATTTAAGGCAGGCTCATAACCCTTTCCATATATTTTTGTCAGACTATGCACACTGATTACTTTTTCTTCCAGATTCATGTTATTCATCTGATGACTCCACTCTTACGCCCTGCAAGAACTTTACCATGAAATCCGTTATATCGCCGTCCATAACGTTATCAATGTCGCCCCTGGAATACCCAGTTCGATGATCTTTAACCATGTTGTAAGGATGAAACACGTAAGAGCGAATCTGATTTCCCCACGATGCTGATTTCACATCTCCCCTGATTTCTTCCAAGGACTTTTTTCTTTCTTCTTCATAGTACTGGTGAACGCGTGCCCTCAATATGCGCATAGCTCTTTCCCTATTTTGAAGCTGTGAACGTTCTTCGGTAACTGTGACAGTAATACCAGTAGGCTTATGTATTAACCTGACGCCGGATTCAGTCTTGTTTTGATGCTGCCCTCCTGCACCACCGCTTCTGAAGGTCTCCACTTCAATATCATCAGGACTTATCTCCACTTCCACATCTTCAACATCTGGAACCACATCAACTAAAGCAAAGGAGGTATGCCTTCTGTGGTCCGAATCAAAGGGCGACAGCCTAACCAAACGATGCACACCCTTTTCAGCACGCAAGTATCCATATGCATAAGGCCCGCGTACAAATATGGTGCATGACTTTACACCGGCTTCTTCCCCTCTTGACATGTCTACAATTTCTGTGTCAAAGCCCATGCGCTCAGCCCAGCGCAGGTACATTCGCATGAGCATTTGCGTCCAATCCATGGCATCCACACCGCCTGCCCCAGCATGCAACATCAGTATGGCGTCGTTCATATCATAGGGCTCTGTAAAAAGCGTCACCAACCTAAAAAACTCAATACGGTCCTTAAGTTCTTTTAAGGTCGCAACTGCATGTTCGAAAAGCTCTTCATCATATCCTTCTTCAAGAAGCTCCAAGGCTGCATCTAAATCTTTCAAAAGGTTTTCGATCTGTTCAACGCGCTCTATTTCTTCTTCGAGCTGCTGTACCTTCCTCGCCACTGCAACGGCTTTATCTGGATCAGACCAAATGTCAGGCTTTTCATAAACTTTTCGTACATCACTAAGTTCTGCCTTTTTTTCATCCAGTTTTATGTTCTCAAGAATTTCCCTAAACTCTGATGCAGTGCTGTCTCGTTCTTGTACAATTTCCTCCAGCGTCAACGGCTACGTCCCTTCCTTTGGGTATCTTTTTGAACAACTCTGATGTTCAAGAAATAAGTAAAGAAGTCTTTCCTTACATTGCTAAGCATCTCTGCAAACATCATGGCAGCTTGATACTGATACTCAACTAAGGGGTCTTTTTGTCCCAAAGCTTGCCATCCAATACCCTGCTGCAAATACTCCATGTTTTGAAGATGATTGATAAAATTCCAGTCCATGACTCGTAGTAAAACCTTTTTATCCAGCTCAGGATCTACACTTTCAAGTTCACTTTTCTTTGCCCGGTAGTTCGACATTATCGCAGAAAAAACAACATCCTTGATTTCGTCTTCGCTAGCATTTTCCAAACCATCTACGGTTATGCCCAGAGCTAAGAGTCGCTCCTGAGCACTGTCAGGATTATGAGCTAAATCCTCAGCAAAGTGTTCCGCTAAACGTTCTACTAAAGGAGTAACATCCTCCATCTCCAATATCTGTCTTCTTTCCTTGTAGATGTACTCTCTTTGTTGTCCCAAAACATTGTCGTAGTCCAAAAGCCTTTTTCTTATTTCATAGTGATAGTTTTCAACCCTTTTTTGTGCTGTTTCAATGGCTCGAGTCAAAAGCGGATGTTCAATGCGGTCATCGTCTTCCACATGCAATTTATCAAAAATACCTTTAAGCGTATCCCCGCCATAGAGCTTCAGAAGTTCGTCTTCCAAGGACAGATAAAACTGCGAGCTTCCAGGGTCTCCTTGCCTTCCGCTTCGACCTCGGAGCTGGTCATCTATTCTTCGAGCCTCGTGCCGTTCACTACCAATAACGTGCAACCCACCAAGCTCAGCAACTCCATCGCCAAGAACAATGTCAACGCCCCTTCCTGCCATGTTTGTGGCTACTGTGACAGCTCCTCGCTGGCCTGCTTTTGCAATGATTTCTGCTTCCTTCTCGTGGTACTTCGCGTTCAATACCTCGTGTGGAATGCCTTCTTTCTTGAGCATCTGTGAAAGCTTTTCAGACTTCTCTACCGACCTTGTACCTATGAGTACAGGTTGCCCTCTATCATGCCTCTCTTTAATGTCAGCCACGATGGCACGAAATTTACCTTCTTCACTACTGTAGATTACGTCTGGCAAGTCAACTCTTATCATGGGTTTGTTAGTAGGAACTACCACAACATCCATGTTGTAAATCCCATTAAATTCATTTGCAGCTGAAGCCGCAGTTCCAGTCATGCCAGCAATCTTCTCATACAACTTAAAGAAGTTCTGATAAGAGATCAATGCCAAGACCTGCGATTCACCTTTTACTTCAACGCCCTCCTTCGCTTCAATGGCTTGATGCAGCCCGTCACTGTACCTTCGCCCATACATGAGCCGTCCAGTAAACTCATCAATGATAACCACTTCACCATCTTTAACTATGTAGTCAACTTCAGCCTTGTACAAGTACTCAGCACGTAACGCTTGGAGAACTTTTCTAAGAAGGTCAGCGTTTTCAGGTGCATACAGATTGTCAGTTTTCATGAACCGTTCTACCTTATGCGCCCCAGAATCATGCAAAATCACATTCCGTTCTTTTTCTTCAATGTCAAAATCCACACCCGGAACCATTCTACGCGCCAATTTGGCAAGCTCGTAATAGATACGAGTGTCTTCTTGACCGGGACCGCTAATGATGAGAGGCGTTCTGGCCTCGTCAATGAGCACGGAGTCTGCCTCGTCTATGATCGCGTAATCTAAGCCCTGTTGAACAATATCATCCAGACTTAACGCCATGTTGTCACGTAAGTAATCAAATCCAAACTCATAGTTCGTACCGTAAACCACGTCAGCTGCATAAGCTGCTTTTTTCTCCTCCGTAGTCTGGTTGCTGTGGATATAGGCAACTGTTAGCCCAAGTGCTTCGTAGACGGGCTTCATCCAATTGGCGTCTCGTTTTGCCAAGTATTCATTGACAGTAACCACATGCACTTTGTGCTCAGCAACGGCCATAGCATAAACAGGTAAGGTGGCAACCAAGGTTTTCCCCTCACCCGTTTTCATTTCGGCTACTTTGCCTTCAAACAATACTTTGCCACCTATGAGTTGAACATCAAAGTGGCGCATGTTAAGTTGACGCTTAGCTACTTCTCGGACTACAGCAAACATCTCAGGTAGCATTTCATCCACTGACCTACCCTGATCAATTTGCTGTTGAAAATACGTTTTTTTGTTAAAGAGATCCTCATCAGTCAGCTCCATCATTGCGGCTTCGAAGGCATTTACCTTCTCCGCAAAATCAAAATACTTCTTTAAATGCCGATCCGATGAAGATCGTGCGAACCACTTGAACATTACTCAGTCAATACCTCTATGACACCGTAACCACGTTTTTTTCTCTTGTACACAATCTTTGGGTTACCCGTGTCTGGATCCATGAACACAAAGAACGTGTGCCCCAACGATTCCATTTGAAGTATGGCTTCTTCCTCACTCATGGGCAGTACGACGAACCTTTTGCGTCGCTCAATGAGCGGTTCCTCCACCTTTTCTTCTCCTAGGAGAACACCCATATTTAAAGCAGTTGTTTTCTCCACCTTTCCACCTTGGCGAGAATCGAAGAGTTTTTCTTTGAAGCGTTTTATGTTGGACTCCAGTTTATCAGCAGCTTTATCAATAGCAGCGTAAAGATCAGGGTCTTCAACTTCTGCTCGGATAAGCCTTCCATTTGCATCAAGAGTAACTTCCACGTCAAAAACAGGCTCACGTGCCTGACGTTCTTTCTCCACAACTACTTTTACACCAAGAATGGGGTCAAAGTAGCGGTAAACACGACCAATTTTTCCCTCAATGTACTGTTTAATGGCTGGAGTCAGTTCTATGTTCTTTCCTACCATCTCAATTTTCACGTTTTCTTCCTTCATCATTCATCCCCTCCTTAAAATCCTTATACCCAAGATGGTGACCTGAAACCTTCGCCTACT
The DNA here is from genome assembly GCA_012842545.1 of Coprothermobacter sp. Taxonomy (GTDB): domain Bacteria; phylum Coprothermobacterota; class Coprothermobacteria; order Coprothermobacterales; family Coprothermobacteraceae; genus Coprothermobacter. Next base: position 6,589 of record DUSQ01000015.1, on the reverse strand, counting down.
ACTCTTACTCCTTCAACGACGATGTAAAAACTCTTGGGATCTACGCGTCTGATTATCCTCTCCATTTCGTCGGTTTCTGATTGTGAAACACACACAACCAAAGCCTTACGTTCTGTTCCAGCATAGCCACCCCAACTTTGAAGCAGCGTTGCGCCTCTGCCCAAATTCTCATCCACTTCCTTTAGCATTTGCTCGTAATTGTCACTTACAATGAAAAACACCCGTTCTCTGATAAATCCCTTCTGCATCATGTCCACTGTGGCACTTCCAACAAAGATGCTAACAATTGCCAGCAAAGCCACGTCAGTACTCCTAAAAACCAGTGCCATGAGAGTTACAACGGTGGCATCAGCGATGAAAATCGATTGCCCCACGGAAATACCAGTGTACTTATTAATGATAAAACCAACTATGTCAGTACCGCCAGTGGTCGCTCTGCCCTTGAAAACAAGCCCCAACCCAATACCAGACAAAGCTCCTCCGTAAAGAACGCTCAATAAGAGGTCGTTGGTAAGTGGTTGTGCGTAGTATTTACTAAGTAGGTCCACGAAGAAGCTTAGGAAGAATGTTCCTATGAGCGTTCCTGTACCAATGTGAGAACCTAGCAGCCAAAAAGCCAGAGCAAACAGCAGTAAGTTCAATATGAGCATCCACGTACCAATACTTAGAAAAGGTAGGAAGTGGTTTATGGTAAGAGCTAATCCTCCCACACCACCAGGCGCCAAGTTATGGGGAAACAGGAATGCTACTAAACCAAAAGCTGTTATGAGACACCCCAGAACAATCAACACAATATCTGTGAAACGGGGAATAGACTTTCTGAAAGAGTCAATCATATGACCAACACCCTACTTTTCAAGAACTGACACGTACTTATCCTTTAACTGGATGTAATCTAACGCATTCTGTTTTATGCCTTCGATTTCTTCGTCAGTCAGCGTCCTCACAATCTTATAGGGATTACCCACCACCAGAGAGCCTGACGGAATGCGCTTGCGAGGTGGAATTAGTGTTCCAGCTGCAACTAGCACATTGTCTTCTATCTCTGCTCCATCCAGCACAATAGCGCCCATGCCAATGAGCACATTGTTGCCCACACTGCAACCATGAAGAATGGCTCCGTGACCCACTGTCACATAGTCACCAATCTTAGTTGGCAAGGTATCAGTCACGTGGACCACAGCATTATCCTGTATGTTGCTGCCCACTCCTATGTATATTGCATTCATGTCTCCTCTTATGGAGGCAAAAGGCAAAATGAACACATCTTTCCCTATGTAAACTTCGCCAGAAACGAACGCCATATCATGGATAAAAGCTGTCTCGTCTACGGTAGGGATTTTTCCGTCATATCCTAATACCATTGTCATCCCTCCTAACAAAGGTGGTGGAGACGACGGGACTCGAACCCGTGGCCTCTGCCATGCCAAGGCAGCGCGCTCCCACTGCGCCACGTCCCCACCGCGGTATTTATGTTACCACAGCTTGACTACAAGTGTCAAGCAAAGCACCGGCTTATGCCCAATTAGCAGACGCAAACAAGCACCGCGCTCATGTTGTCAGCAGCTCCAGCTCCCATGTATTTTTCGAAGAGACAACTTAGCGCGTTTTCTTTACTGTGAAATAGACAGTCACATATTAGTTCATAACTGAGGGCGTCCGTAAGACCATCGGTGCAAATGAGAAAGGCATCATATTCGTTCAAATTGACTTCCCTTATAATAACTTGAACATTTCCTTCCTTTAGCCCACCGCCCAGACATTCAAGCAATACTCCCCTCAAAGGGTGCGAACGCGCCTGCTCTAAGGTAATACTTCCTTCTTCCACCAAGGCTCCCACTAGGGATTGATCCTTGCTGAGTTGCCACAGTGCATCTCCTTGTGCTCAGTAAACGCGACTGTCTCCCACATTGAAAACCCACACCGTCTGATCATGAATGAGTATGCCAGCAAGTGTGGTGCCCATATTTGACATGTTGGAGCTCTTACTTGCCTCTTCCACAATTTGAAAATGTATATTTTGCACGCAGCGGTCTAACGATTCCACAGACTGTATGCTGAGCCAATTAGATGCTAAGTAGTTTAGAGCCAACCGACTAGCTACTTCTCCAGCTTTGTGGCCACCCATGCCATCGGCGACAGCAAATATGAAAGAATTTCCTTCAAATTCAGCTACTACGGGCTCAACCATCTCTTCCTTCTGTATGACATTACTCATCACGAGCAGAGCATCTTCATTATTAGGTCTAACTTTCCCCCGATGGGTCATGTATTGGGCTTCCACATGCAAGCTCATAACTCCTAACACCCCCACTAATTTCACTTCCCGTTTGCTATACCTCTCTTTCTATTCTACTCGACTTTGAAAGCACACTTGTGACCCACATATAAAGAGTTATTGTATGAAACCCATACAAACATGTTATAATTTGTTAACCTTCTTATCCAGAGCGGTGGAGGGACAGGCCCGAAGAAGCCCGGCAACCAGCGAGGGAGAAAACCGAGCATGGTGCCAACTCCTTCTGTACCACGCATGGTGCAGGAAGATAAGAAGGTTTAAACACGAATCCCTCCATCGGAGGGATTTTTTTTGTCAAAATTTTGTATTTTGGAGGTGCTAGATTGATGAAAATGAGGTCCTACAGATTTACTTCAGAATCTGTTACTGAAGGTCACCCTGATAAAGTGGCAGACCAAATATCTGACGCCATATTGGATGCTCATCTGAGAACTGATCCCCAGGCACGAGTAGCGGTAGAGACCACTGTCAAAACCAATCTTGTGGTTTTGGTCGGCGAAGTAACGTCAAAAACTTACGTTGATTACGTCGGTGTGGCGAAACAGGTTCTTGAACGCATAGGATACACTGATCCTGCTTTGGGTTTTAGTGTACAGGAGAACATGTACGTGGTGAACGTACAGCGCCAGTCGCCGGACATTGCCATGGGAGTAGATGAATCACTGGAAAGTAAAGCCGGCGAAATGGAGCATGAACTGGGTGCTGGTGACCAAGGCATGATGTTCGGTTACGCTGTCGATGAAACAGAAAACTTCATGCCCCTTTCCATTGAACTGGCACATGCACTCACAAAAAGACTTGCTGATGTGCGCAAACAAAACATGGTTGATTTCCTACGCCCTGACGGAAAAGCGCAGGTTACGGTGGCTTACGAGGGCCTGACCCCTATTGCCATAGAACATGTAGTCGTCTCCGCTCAGCATAGCCCAGAAGTTCACGAGAAAACCCTTAGAGAATTTATCATGGAAGAAGTCATTAAGAAAGTTATCCCCAAAGACTTATTAACAGAACAGACTCGTTTCCACATAAACCCCACTGGTAGGTTTGTGGTGGGAGGACCTAATGGTGATTCTGGAGTAACTGGTAGAAAAATAATCGTGGACACTTACGGATCTAGGGCGCCTCACGGCGGTGGCTCTTTCAGTGGTAAGGACCCAACAAAAGTAGATCGTTCAGCTACTTATGCTGCTCGGTATTTGGCAAAGAATATCGTGGCTGCAGGCCTTGCTAGGGAAGTGCTCATACAGCTCGCGTACGTGATTGGTGAAGCAAAACCCGTGTCCATTTACGTGGACACGTTTGGAACTGGTAAGGTTGACGAAGATGTGCTTGAGCAGTATCTCATGGAACAGGACTTTATCCAGCTCACACCACGAGGTATCATTGAAAAATTCGGGTTGCAGCATCCTGAAGGATGGAGCTACGTAGACACAGCGGCATATGGCCACTTTGGTAAACCCTGTTATCCTTGGGAACAACTTGACATGGTTCCCTTGTTAAAAGATTACTTCTCTGTGCATGTATGCACAAATGGTTAGTTGCCCTTAACAATAGGCTTTTTGGAGATGCCTCCCTTGTTACTGCGGAAGGGGAGGCATCTCCGGGTGATTTAGTAAAAGTCAGTTTTTATGGAAGAAAGATAAAAGGCATTGTGCTCAGGGAAAGTGAGAATTCCTCTCAGCACACCCTTGAGGTTGTTGAACCAAATTATGTCCCCAACTGGCTTGTTTGTCAGTGCTTGCAAGTTTTAGAGGAATACCCCGTAAACTGCTACGAACTCTTGGAGCTCGGAAAGAACTGGAGACAGAGCCCTCGCACCTTTATTCAGCTAAGAGCCTTCAACTACGTGCCCGCTGGTACTAAAGAAAAAGAACTTATAAGGTTACTCAGGGAAAAACCATTGGAACTAACAAAAGGTGTTCTTCGGAAGTACAAGGTGCAAATTGAAAACTTTCTTTCTTTGGGCATCGTTGAGAAGGTGGTCATACCTCCCACGAGCTATGCATTAGCTTACGCACGATTGGAAAGACCGTCGTTATTGGTACCCAACCATATCTACGAGAAATTTGCTCATCGACCACTTCCACTCCTTTTCTGGAAAAAGCTTCTCGGTCCTTGGACAGTGGAGAAGCTAAAAGAAGAAGATGCTTTGATTTTAGAACTTCATTTGTTGAGCAGCATGAAGCTGCCAGTGGATAAAAACTTGCCAAGAAAAGAAGAACTACCAGAGACCTTAGAGGAATTGCCACTCTACTTAAGGAAATTATTGGAAAAAGGCGAAAAGACTTTGCTGATCTTTCCAACCTTGCAAATGGCACGTACATTTGCAAAAGAACTTATTAAGCATAAGCTACCGGCTATCTTGGATTCAGGTGGCTATACAAAGTTTCTTCAAGAAGCTTGTTGCTCAAGAGGTGGTGGATTAATAATAGGTACCCCCAGGTCAGTTCTGAGACCCTGGAATAATCTAATCCACATAATAACAGTTTTCGAAAAACCCGAGGAGTTAGCCATAAGAACAGCCAGTCAAAGACTACCACTTAGCAAATTCATACCCGACACAACTGAAGTTCAGACTGTTTGCCCACAGCCAGTCGCGAACGTCGAGTCAGTAAGCATGGCGGGTAGGAAAGATGTGGGAATACTAGCATATCTAAAAGGTGTGCATGATCCATCAAAGAAGCAATTGTTCTTAGTGAACAGATTGGGTTTCTCAACATCATTGCAATGCAAAAACTGTGGTTACGTAGTAACTTGTCCTGAGTGTGGTACTCCGCTTCGATATCACCGCAGAAGCAAGCGGCTGGAATGCCATAGATGCGGTTATATTGCCGCCATCCCTGACAAATGCCCCCGATGCGATAGCTTGAGTTTGGAACCCAGTGGTTTGGGCATAGAACGGGTGGAGCTTCAGTTGGAAAAGGAAGCTTTGAAGTCTGTGAAGAACCTTGACGACAATACGGTGATCAGTACCACAAAGGTTTTCCGTTATTTACCTACGGCAACCTTCGATGAATCGTACTATGTCTCTGCTGACGCAGATTTATCCACACCGATCCTCATCCCTGAAAAGAAGTTCTTGCGGAACATTTACTACTTGAGCCTGTGGACAAAAACAAATGGCTCCGTATTTGTCCTCTCTCGTGACGAGGAACGCATAGCCACCCTCATAAATAGAGGTGAGAACGCAGTAACGGACAGCATTAGGCAGATGGGACTTCCTCCATTTGGGCACTACATTGAGCTCGAAAGCCATGAAGAAAAGCTTGCTTTCTTGGAAGATGTTACCGTGTGGGGCCCTGTGTACTATTCAAGAAAGAAAACATACAGGTACTTCCTAATATCAGAAAAGTCACCGAAGGACGCATTAAAAGAAGTGCTGACTAAGATCACCTTCGTCAGCTTTGATACCTTCTAAAAAGGGATCCGGTTCTAACCATACCCTTACCAAATGCAAACCTTGGGCAGGCACAGAATAATTCGCCAGCGCATTTCCGTTTAGAACTTCTTCAATGAAACTTGGATTCTTCTTACCCCAACCGATCTGCAATAAAGTACCCACCAGGAGTCTGACCATGCCATAGAGGAAACCATCTCCGATAAAAGAAAAATAAAGCCGCGTTTTTGTGAACATGACACTTACCTCATGTAACCTGCGCTTCGTGCTTTTAACAGATGATCCAGTCTTGGAGAACCCTTTAAAATCGTGTTCTCCTACCAGTTTCTTTGCCCCTTCTACGACCGCATGTCTATCAAGGGGCAAATGGGGCAAATAGGCGAAGAAATCATCCCACATAGGACCCAATCTTTCTAATGTGGCACAGTACAAATACTGTTTTGCTACGGCGTCGCGCTGTGGGTCGAAGTCAGATGAAGTCTTTACCACCGAAAGAACACGCATATCCGCAGGCAGCATACGGTTCAATATGAACATCCACTTTTTTTCTGAAAGATCCTCCCTACCCCAAAAAGCAAACGGCATGCCCCAAGCGTGGACACCGGCATCTGTTCTACCAGAGTAGCGCACAACTGTGGGTCTATTGTTGATCTGGCTCAATGCGGATTCCAGCACATTTTGGACCGCTGTTCCGTTCCTCTGTCTCTGAAATCCTGCATAATTTGTTCCTTTGTACTGAAGTAAACCAGCATACTTCACCATGTAAGTACCCATCGGCCCCTAAGTAAGTAACTTGCCACGAACACAACCGCAGTGAAAGCAAACACCATTACGTCCACGCCTTCAAACTTAGTAACCTTGTATTTCGTTCTCTTCACCCCAGGCAGATAGCC
>DUSQ01000014.1 GCA_012842545.1 Coprothermobacter sp. | reverse complement strand
ATCATGGCAGAGCCTTTGGCACAGTTGCTTGCTAAGAAGGGGTTCCTAAAACAGGGACAAATTGATGCATTGGTGGCTGAGGCCAAAAGGCAAGGCTTGAAGCTCGGCCAGTACTTAGTTGCAGAAGGTCTCATAAGTAAGAACCAGCTGGGCCAGGTGCTGGCCGAGCAATACGATAAGTCCTACATTGATTCAGAGTCCATAATCAGGATTCTGGACATGAACGGTCTTAAAAGCATGCAAAGCCTGTCAACGTACTTGGGCAAGCCTGAAGAACAGTTGACAGGTATTATGCGCACTTACAGACTCATACCACTGCAAAAGGTCCAGAACACCTTGCGTCTTGCAGTGGTGCCTTCCATGGAAACGGCTGTAATGAATCAGCTGAAGGGCTTCTTTGGTTGTGAACTTGACTACATGGTAACCACGGAGCAGGATTTTTCAGAGGTGGTGCTTGACAGGTTCTTTTCTTTGAACTCCTTTACCAGTACAAAAGAGAGCCACAACCAACTCCGTGAAATAAAGGTGTCGTCACTTGACCTTTTGTCCACGGAAGCTTCAGCTGAGAATGCCATCAATGCCATCATTTATGATGCGGCTCACAGGGGAGCCACGGACGTTCACCTCATTGCCACACAATCTCAGTACGTGGTGAAGTACCGCATGGACGGCACAGTGAAGGAAATGGTGGCTTTGCCGCGTGCACTGGCTGAGGAAGTAGTTACCCGTGTCAAGGTGCTTGCTGACATGGACATTGCAGAAAAGCGCCGCCCCCAGGATGGGCAGTTTGACGTGCTCGTAGAAAGTCAGCCTTACAGCATACGCGTTGCCACGGTGGGGAGTATTTACGGAGAAAACATGTTCCTGCGACTTCTCTATCGTCGTAGTTTGCGTACGGGTATTGACTCTTTGGGCATGCTTCCTGAGCAGGTAAGTATTATCAGAGACATGATAATGAAGCCCTATGGCATTATCGTGACCACTGGGCCCACGGGCAGTGGTAAGACCACCACGCTTTACGCTCTGCTTAAGGAGATTTACGAAGCCAAGGACAAGAACATAATAACCATTGAGGACCCAGTGGAATATGACTTTGAGGGCATTACTCAAATACAGATAAATCCGAAAGCTGACATAACCTTTTCCTCAACGCTGCGATCTGCGTTGAGGCAGGACCCAGACGTTATTCTGCTTGGTGAAATTCGTGACGAGGAAACATTGAAAGCATCACTGGATGCTGCGTTGTCTGGGCACTTGGTACTGTCAACTTTGCACGCAAACAACGCTGTGTCCGCAGTGGCTCGTTTCATGAGCATGGGGGCTGATCCCTTGCTGGTTGCTTCTGCTCTTCACTGTGTCATGGCTCAAAGGTTGCTTCGTGTGTGGGATGCCAGCACAGAAAGTTTTAAAGGCAGAACCGGGGTTTATGAAATACTTCCTGTGGACGACGAAATTAGAAGTAAGATTTCACAGCGAACCGACGTGGTAGAGCTCTACCACACGGCTAAGAATAAGGGTTTCATTTCCATGGAAGAAATTGCAAAATTCT
>DUSQ01000070.1 GCA_012842545.1 Coprothermobacter sp. | reverse complement strand
TGTTTGGTTTGTTATGTGGATAAGGGAGGAACTGCTCATTACTTCGAGGGAGTTGCGGAAGGTTACATAGCCACAGAGCCATGTGGAGACGGAGGGTTTGGTTATGACCCTATTTTTTACTACCCTCCGCTTCGGAAAACCTTTGCACAGCTTCCAGCACAAGTAAAGAATCAGGTTAGTCATAGGAGCCAAGCATTTCTGAAGTTTAAGGAATACTATTTAAGCACAATTAAGAACACAGAAACAATCGCTGAAGGAGGAGGAGAAGATAAACATGAATGAAAGATTGGAAGCACAGTACGATGCCACTGCCGAACTTAAGTGGGCAAAAAAATGGAAGGAAGATAAGGTTTTCCATAGCCAGATTGACGAAAGTAAACCACGTTTTAGCATTGTGATACCTCCTCCGAACGTGACTGGCTCACTGCACATTGGCCATGCCTTGGACTTGTCGCTGCAAGATGCCATCGTTCGTTACAAGAAGATGAACGGCTTCAATGTTTGCTGGGTTCCAGGCACCGATCATGCTGGCATAGCAACTCAAAATGTTGTGGAAAGGGCTCTACTTCAGCAAGGTATTCGTCGTCAAGACCTGGGTCGTGAGGCATTCTTGGAAAAAGTCTGGGAATGGAAAGAGCGTTATGGAAATACTATTTTAGACCAGATAACGCGCTTGGGCTGTGGAGTGGATTGGGATCGTCTGCGTTTTACCATGGATTCTGTATGTGCCAGAGCAGTACGGCGAGCTTTTAAGGAGCTCTTTGATAGAGGTCTCATTTATAAGGGGCACTACATGATAAACTGGTGTCCTCGTTGTGGAACGGCCATATCGGACTTGGAAGTAACGTATGAAGAGGAAGACTCGCATTTGTGGTTCATAAGATATCCCTTTGAAGATCAGAAAGGTTTCATTGTTGTGGCAACGACGCGTCCAGAAACCATGTTAGGTGATACGGCCATAGCAGTTCACCCCGAGGATGAGCGCTATAAGAGCGTTGTGGGTAAGAATGTGATTCTGCCACTGGTTGGAAGAAGAATACCCATCGTTGCCGATGAAAGTGTGGATCCTGAGTTTGGCACTGGTGCAGTTAAAGTTACGCCAGCACATGATCCCACGGACTTTGATATAGGACAAAGACATAACCTGGAGCCGATTCAGGTCATCGGATTGGACGGTTCAATGACTGAGGAAGCTGGCTCCTTCAGCGGTATGGACCGATTTGAGGCTCGCAAGCAGATCGTGCGAAGGCTTGAAGAGCAGGGCTACCTTGAAAAGGTGGAACCCTACAGACATGCCGTGGGCCACTGTCAGCGTTGCCACACCGTGGTAGAACCCATGATTTCTGACCAGTGGTTTGTTAAATTGACAGCCATGGCTGAGAAAGCAAAGCATGTGGTAGAAACAGGCGAGGTACAGATCATTCCAGAACGCTGGGTAAAAGTATATCAAGATTGGATGGACAACATACGTGATTGGTGCATATCCAGGCAAATTTGGTGGGGACACCGTATCCCTGTTTTTACCTGCGAAGAATGTGGACACGTATTTGCCAGTGAAGAAGAGACCGTGGAAAAATGTCCAAAATGCGGTGGTTCTGTGAAGCAAGAGGAGGACGTTTTGGACACGTGGTTTAGCTCTTCCCTGTGGCCATTCGAGGTGTTCGGATGGCCTGAAGAGACCGAGGATTTGAAATATTACTACCCCACATCACTGCTCATAACTGGTTACGATATTTTGTTTTTCTGGGTCGCTCGAATGATTTTCATGGCAACCACATTAACGGAACAAGTTCCTTTTAAGCAGGTGTTTCTGCACGGTCTTGTTTTAGATGAACATGGGCAGAAGATGAGCAAATCAAAGGGAAACACTGTTGACCCCATGGATATGATCGATGAATACAGTGCTGATGCGCTTCGTTATGCTTTAGTATCGGCTATGAGTTTGGGTGGACAGGATGTAAATTTCTCAGAATCCAGAGTAGAGCACGGTAAGAATCTCACAAATAAGATATGGAACTCGGCGCGCTACGTCTTGAGCGTATTGGAAGGAAAGCAGCTGGACACAGCTCCGGAACAGTTTAGCAGAGCTGATCGCTATATACTAAGCAGGTTGGAGCAAACAAAGAAATTTGTTAATGAGTGTTTTGATGCTTACGATTTTGGTTCAGCTCTGAGAGAAATTGAGAGCTTCTACTGGGGCGAATACTGTGATTGGTACATTGAGATGTCAAAGGTGGATCCAAGCTACAGCACCTACTGGACGCTCAAACAGGTTTTGGAACAGTCTCTAAAGTTATTCCATCCTTTCTTGCCTTTTGTGACACAAGAAATCTGGGATCGAATGGGGCATGAGAGTTACTTGGTTGAAGAGGTTTGGCCAGAGCTAAGTGAGAGTATGATCGACCAGGAAGCCATGGACAGGGTTGCCACAATGAAAGAAGCTGTTAGGGGCCTGAGGAATCTTCGTGCCGAGCTGGGCTTGAAACCCAGTCAAAGAATAACGAACATCTTTTTACAGGGAGAAATGGGGGAGTGGGAAGAGTTTTTCCCCTACATTGAATTCCTTGCACGTGTAGAAGAAATTAAGCACACATCTAAGACGGTACCGAATGCGTACAGCGTGGTCGTAGGTAATACGGTGTTCTTTGTTCCCTTGGAAGGCCTCGTGGATATTGATAAGGAAAGAAAACGATTGCAAAAGCAGCAAGCTGATCTTGAAAGCCGCATAGCTGTTTATGATAAGAGGCTCCAGAATGAGGCGTTCATCAAGAAGGCTCCTCAGGAGGTTGTGGAGAAACAAAGGGAAGAGCGTAAAGCGCTTGAAGAATCACTCAGCAATGTGTTAAAGAGATTGAGTGAATTGGGGGGATGAGTCATGCCTGTGTTGGGCATCATTTCTTGTCATCCGCCTATCATCATTCCTGACATAGGCGGCATGGAAACAAAAAAAGTGCAGAAAACCATTGACGCACTTAAATTGGCTGCGTCGGAGGTGGAGAGATTTGATCCCGAGCTTACGCTAATAATGTCACCTCACGCAGTGGCTCTGAATGGTGAAAAGATACCAGTACAGGTCACAGATAAGTACACAGGTGATTTTGGGGACTTCGGCGCTCCTCAGGTGAACATGCGGTACGACTGTTCTGCTGATGACGCTTATGCTCTGCGAGAATGCGGGGCATCAGCTGTCCGGTATGGACTCATGGATCACGGTTCCATGGTGCCTCTTTACTACTTGAGGCCCAACTCGCCTTTGGTTATCATGGGTTATGCATTCTCGCTACCTACTAACGGTTACATTGCTTTTGGCTCTTGCATGAGACGACTTTTTGAAAACAGAAGGGTTCTCTTCATTGCATCGGGGGATCTTAGCCACAGGCTTCTTCCTGATGCGCCTGCGGGTTATCATCCTGATGCTAAATTGTTCGACTCAAAACTGATTGAAGCAGTTAGAGATTGGTCATTGGATCGCTACTTGCTGCTTGAGGACTTTAGGGATTTGGCTGGTGAGTGCGGTTACTGGTCCATTGCCACACTTTTCGGTTTCATGGGCCCCCAAGCTAAGAGTGACGTGCTCAGCTACGAAGGACCTTTCGGTGTGGGCTATGCTGTGGCAGTGGTGAAAGAATCGGGTGAATGAGCGCCATGTCTGAAGAAAGCCGTCATCCTTATGTGGAGTTAGCTAAGAAAGCTTTGGAAACGTTTGTGCTCACAGGTAACGTCATATTGGCTCCAGCACCTTTGCCAGAACTTTTTAGCCGAAAGGCTGGTTGTTTTGTCACGCTCATGGAAAACGGTGAATTGCGTGGTTGTATTGGAACCATTGAGCCAGTTTATGATAACTTGGCATTGGAAATCATCAACAATGCCATTGCTGCCGGTACTGAGGATCCACGTTTTCCACCTGTGAGTGCTGCAGAGCTTCCCTTTCTGCAGTACACTGTGGAAGTGTTGGGGCCTCTGGAAAAAGTTGATGATCTTTCTGAGCTGGACCCAAAAGTGTACGGTGTAGTTGTGCAGTCCAGTATTAGGCCACTACGTAAAGGAGTGCTTCTTCCTGACATTGAAGGAGTGGACACTGTACAAGATCAAATTAGGATTTGCCGGTTAAAAGCCGGTATAAGTAGCAGTGAACCGGTCATACTCTACAGGTTCCGTACTGAGAAGTTTAGATGAAGCTTTATATTAAAACTAACAAGGGGCTATTCTGTTTAGCTTGTCCCAGGGCTTGCAACCTCAGTCTTGGTAGAGGATATTGCGGTGTTCGTTCTGCGAAGGAAAACGAGTTGTCTTGCGATGTGAGCGAGCTTGTGAGCAGTATAGCAAACGACCCTATTGAGAAGAAACCGGTCTTCCACTGTTTTCCCGGATCAGCAGTTCTATCCGTGGGAACGCTGGGTTGCAACATGCGCTGCATTGGTTGCCAAAACTGGGAGATTGCTCACGCTGATTTGGACAGTTATCACTGGGGCTTACAAAGGATCACACCAAGTGAGCTTGTGGCGTTGGCTGAGCGTGTTAGCGATGGGTTAGCCTGGACTTACAATGAACCCACTGTTTGGGCGGAATACGTGTATGAAGGAGCCCGTTTGGCAAAAGAGCAAGGTCTTTTCACGGTGGTAGTTACCAACGGTTATTATTCAGCGCAAACGTTCAAGTTGTGGGAACCAGTCATTGATGTCTTTCGAATTGATCTCAAGGGTTACACTGATGAAACTTATGGCAAGTTTGCTGCACCTGACGTTAAAGCGCGTGTTATCTTAAGCAATATTGAGAAAGCAGCCTCCTGTGGCAAACATGTAGAGATTGTTACCAATGTGATGCCAGGCATAAATGATGGTGATTTGGAATACATGGCTGATTTTATCAAGAATGTTAATGCGCAAATACCTTGGCACCTCACGAGGTTCTTTCCCCAGTACAAGTTGCAAAACGTGCCCCCCACTCCTGTAAGCTTGTTGGTAAGTGCACGTCAGATGGCTTTGGAAAAGGGGCTCGAGTATGTGTACTTGGGAAATGTGAATGTGCCAGGCATGGAAAATACTGTATGTCCCCATTGTGGTAATCTTTTAATTGAGAGAAAAGGCTTGTCTGTGGTTAAGAGCTACATTGAACAAGGTAGTTGTCCCCGCTGCGGGCATAAAATTTATGGAAGATTTGGAGGTTGAAGGTGAGACGGAAGCCGACTTTACCACTGGTTTGGAGCATTTTGATAGGCTTGTTTCTTGGGACGTATTTGGGTTTCTTGCTTGGGACCTACATTCCTTTTTTTAATCATGCATGGAACTTTCAATTAGGTCCCTTTTCGTTCAATCTGGGCTTCATGAGTGCTCAATTCAGCCTTTCTTTGGGGATTAATGCCATGTCTTTACTGGGCGTGCTGTTCATGCTCTATGTGTATTTAGTGCAGTAAAAACAGGTTGGAAAAATAGGAGGTCATAGTTATGCCAATAGATATTGGGATTGATCTGGGAACTGCAAACAGTTTAGTGGCTGTTAAGGGTAAAGGTATCGTGGTTAGCGAACCTTCCGTAGTTGGTCTTGATCGGGTTACTCACAAAGTTCTCAAAGTGGGTAACGAGGCTTTTGAAATGGCTGGAAAAACGCCTGAGAATATTGTGGTGATCAGACCCCTCAAAAGCGGAGTCATCGCCGACGATTACACCACAGAGATCATGGTGAAGTACCTCATAAGCAAGGCAAAAGCGCATGTGGGATTTTCTGTATTCCCTCAAAGACTTCGTGTGGTCGTCGGTGTGCCCACGGGAGCCACACCCGTGGAGCGAAGAGCCGTGGAGGATGCATGCAGAAACGCCGGTGCCAGAGACGTTTGGGTGGTTCAGGAGCCATTGGCAGCAGCTGTGGGCGCTGGTCTTCCCATTACTGAGCCCAGAGGAAACATGATTGTGGACGTGGGAGGTGGAACCACCGAAGCTGCAGTAATCTCTTTGGGTGGCTTAGTTTCTTGGAAATCAGTTCCAGTAGCAGGAGATGCTTTCACTGAAAGAATTATCGAGTTCGTGAAAAGTGAATACAACTTGTTCATAGGTGAAAGAACTGCTGAAATGATAAAAATAAACATTGGATCCGCATATCCCATGGAAAAGATGCAGATGGAGGTTACAGGTCGCGATTTACTAACCGGCTTACCAAAGCGTATCACAATTTCTTCAGATGCGGTGCGAGATGCTCTGAAGGAACTGCTGGGGAGTATTGTGGATGCAGTGAAAGGTACACTGGAGGCCACACCACCTGAACTAATTGCGGACATCATGGAAACGGGTTTTTATCTCACAGGCGGTGGGTCTTTGCTCAAGGGTCTGGACCGACTTCTCAGTGAGCGTACTGGCGTGCCTGTGCACACAGTGGAGGACCCGCTAACTGCGGTAGCTCGTGGTGCTGGTGTCATTGCAGGGAACATGCATCTGCTAAAAGAAATCCTGCAAGC
>DUSQ01000069.1 GCA_012842545.1 Coprothermobacter sp. | reverse complement strand
TCACAGCTTGCAAAACCAAGAACAGAAACACAATTAAGGTGACAGCAAACACCCAAAGTGGAAAAGCGATAAAAAACACTTGCCAATTCGTCAATGCCATGCCTCCCCTCTTTAAAGTGACCCGCCGTGCCGTAAAGGGTCAGAAAGCTGCGTCCCTGTCACACAGGTGGGTGCTTCCCTCCTGCCACCAACGGTAGCAGGATTCGAGCTCCCAAGACGCATTTGTTGGATGCACTTCTGCCCCTGCTTACGCACACGGCAGGTAATTACATTATACCATTAAACCTAAATTCTCAATATTACGCTTTCTCTATTCATAAACTTGCTTATGACGAACGAGAGCAAGACCGCTACTGCCACGTCCATGAGAAGAGCAATGCCTACCAACGGCCATACCACGTTTCCAATGATGACATTGTAGGTAACTGCGGAAGCGTTAACAATGGGCACGAAGAAAACCCACGTAGGCATGGCTGAAGCATTAGTAAATGCTGGCATGAGTATGAATATGAATGGCAAAATCACCATGCCCATCTGACCAAGATAAAGCTGAGCCTCCCTCATATTTCGGCTGTACATGGAGATAATAAACTGAAGAGCACCTCCCGTGAGAGAAAGCAAGACTGCTCCGATGATCATTGCCCATATGCCAGCACCCCAGATGGCTAAGGCAGATCCACCAGGAGTAAACCCCAAACCCATATCAAAATGGGTCATGGCGTAAGAGTAGGAAAACGTAAAAGAAAGCAGCGATATGAGAGTTCCCATGCAGTTTAGCGCCGATAGAGCCAACCATTTGCCCATGGCAATGGAGAACCTGGACACTGGTGTTGTCAGCAAACTCTCCAACGTTCCCCTTTCTTTCTCGCCTGCTCCTATGTCCGTTCCAAGGTAAACATTACCCACAAAACCACTGGTCAGCATGACTAAGGAAACAAGATAAGCTAAGAAGAACTTAGCAAAAGCCATGGGTTCACCTACTTGCTTACTCTGAACCACCACCAAAGAAAAGACATCATCATTTATCCCTTTTTGACTTAGGTACTGCCTGATGCACTGCTCTCTGTAAAGGGGGAGGATACCGTTAAGATAGCTAACTGCGCTGTCGCCGCTGGTACCAGATGCGTATGATGTGACCACAATCACTTTCGACTGAGAGGGCGTTTGCTGTTCAATGATCCCCACATCGGCTTGTTTTTCCAATACAGCTTTTTCCACATCGGGCACTTCCATGACCTTTAGATTAGCTTGACTCAGAAAAGAACGAAGTTGTTGGCTTCCTTGAAAAGCTACTGTAAAACCCTCCACATTTTGCTTTTCCACTGTCCGCCCTTCAAAATAGAATATGCCCAGTACAATGGCAGGAACCAAAACGGCAGGAAGAAGAACGCTCATGATTAACGTACGCCTATCTCTGAAAGCTTCTTTAATTTCCTTTTTCATGACAGCATATATGGATTTCATTCCTTCACCACCTTCATAAAGGCCTCTTCCAGATTACTGCTCTGTGTTCGCTCTTTAAGGTCATCAGGCGTACCCTCCGCCACTATGAGGCCCAAGTTGATTATGTAAACGTAGTCGCACAGCAGTTCTACCTCATTCATGAGATGAGTACTTAGAAGCACGGTCTTACCAGCACCTTTCTGCTGTTCCACAAACGTCCTTACAGCCACTGTGCTGGGTACATCTAGTCCTGCCGTTGGCTCGTCCAGAATCAAAACAGGCGGGTCATGAATGACAGAACGTACCAAATTGACCTTTTGTGCCATACCCTTTGAATAAGTTCCCGCCTGTCGTTTGCCGTAATCGATCTCCAGAAGCTTGTAAAGAAACTCCATTCTTTCCATGGCTTCAGCCCTGGGCACATTAGCCAGATCTGCGAAATAAAGCACATTCTCATCACCTGTAAGACGACGGTACAGTCCCGAGTTCTCAAGAACAACGCCCACTGAAGCTCTAACTTTATCTGGTTCCTTCATAACGTCGTAACCGTTCAATTTTGCACTTCCACTTTGGGGCTTGAGAATGGTGCTCAGTATCCTTATGGTTGTGGTTTTTCCAGCTCCATTAGGACCTAATAGGCCTGTTACTCTCCCCGGCTCGCAACGGAAAGAAATGCCCCTGAGCGCTTGAACCTGGCCGAAGCTCTTTTGCAATCCTTCAACTTCAATCATTTTGACGCCTCCTTTAAGCAGCGATAACCATGCCCAATGTTCTGCCACAACATCCATAGCACTGTGTTGTGACAATTATATCACTCACACTGAATCAAACGCCTTTATTATTTTAAGATGATCTACCTTGGACAGCTACTCTTGGTTAAATAGGAAACGCGCAATAAGAAAAGACAGGGACAAAATAACCACCATTAAAGGGGAGACTGGCAAGTTCCAATAGAATGCCATGATCAAACTAATTACGCCAGAAGCGGCTATTAAAGCCATGGATATCTTCCAAGACTTGTGGTACGAGTCCGTTAGCTGCAAGGCCACAGCGCCTGGAATTACCAGCAGAGCCTCCATCATGAGCGTGCCCACAGCTCTGATGGTTACTGTGATGTAAAATGCCAAAAGCACAGAGATAAATAGTCTAAGCGGCTTTACGGGTATACCTACCACTGCAGAGTACTCCTCGTCAAAGCTTGTACTCAGTATTTCCCAATAGTACTTCACAAAAAAGATCACAAGTAGCAGAGTGGCAACAGATGTGAGAACAATGTCAAAAACGTCCACTCCAAGCATGGAACCAAAAAGCAAACCCATAACTGTGCTAATTTGACCAGGAACAAAGTACGAAAGAATTAAACCTAAAGCCAAGATAAACGTAAAAGCTACAATAACCGAGTTAGCACTAGATACCCGTTTGCCTTCAATTTTAGAAGACAGCAAAGCGACAAATAAACCAGTTGCAATGGTCCAAAGCCACGGTGCCCCCAAGAGTACCCCTAGAACTCCTCCAGTAAAAGCTGCATGGCCAATGCCTGTTCCGAGCACACCCAAATCACGCAAGTTCACCAATATGGTAAGCAACCCCAAACCAACTGAAAGAAGCACAATTTCCAACAGGGCATGCTGCACAAAAGTATAACTAAGCATGATCTTTTAGCTCCCACCCTTCAAAACTTATGGTCAAGCACTTGTTTATAATGCGACTGATTCCTTCTACGTCATGAGAAACCAAAATGAAGGCTTTCCCCTTTTCTTTTTCCTGAGAAAGAATCTCATAGAACTCGTCCGTGAAAGCAGGATCCAAGTTAGATGTGGGTTCATCCATGATAGTCAACACCGGCTCATTAACAAAAGCACGAGCAATGAGCAGTCTTTGTAGTTGACCGCCTGATAGTTTTCTCAAAGGAGTGGAGGGGTCATTGAACCCGAACCTGCTAAGGACGCCTTGAATAAGATCATCCACAGAACTTGACATGAGCATTCCTAGCCTAAGTTTATTTACTAAGGACATGTAGATTACGTCTCGCAGACTCACCGGAAAAGAAAGATCCACCGTTGTCCGCTGCGGTACATAGCCCAATTTAATTTTCTTCTCAGGCCCAAGTTGCTCCACCTTTTCGCCAAGGAAACTTACAGAACCAGATAAGGGAGGTATGAGACCAAGAATGGTCCGTACCAGCGTACTCTTCCCAGCACCATTTGGCCCCACAATACCCAGACAGTCACCGGGCTTGATGAAGAATCTTAGATTACTAACCAGTGGCTTCCCATAGCCCACTGATAAGTTCTCAACAGAAAGTACGATGGATTCGTCAACCATGACCTTCACTGCCCAAGCGCATTAAGCACTCCATCAATGTTTTCAGTCATGATAAAGGAATAATTCCTCGTAGCTCCTTCCAGGATATCAAAGTAGGCCCAAGGAACATTTAGCTGCTCCTTTAACACTTCAGCCGTTTTTGATGGTTCGTAAGGATTAAGCAGAAGCAAGCAGTTCTTTTCGCTTTTCAACGTTTCCATGAGAGCGATGAGCTGATTTGGTGAAATCTCTGCCTCTCCTATTTCTAATGTACCGAGGACGCGCCAACCATAGTCGTGTTCCACATAGGCAAAAGCCGGATGCTGTGTAACAAAGCAATATCCACTGAGCCTTTCAAACTGAGCATCAAGCTCCCAGAGAACGCCCATGAACGTTTTAGCATTTTCTGCATGTAAATCTTTATTACCAGGAAACTGCTCATCCAGAAAAGACTGTATTCGCGGAACCCATTCCATGACCCTTTTTGGCGAAAGCCAGACATGGGGATCCTCCAGCCCCTCGGGTAATAAGAAAAGCTTCGGCTTACTAAGCTCCCTGGCTATTTTTCTGTCAGCTGAGGTGCCTAGTGCAATCACAGCATTTGACTGCTCCAGAACTTTAGCTACTGAGGGAGTGAACTCCATGTAGTGTGGATCACTTCCCACTGGGGTAGCATTTACGATTTCTCCCTGACCAGCTATCTCGCTTACCACGGCATAAGCCGGACTTCCCAGTACTGCAACCCGTGAAACTGATTCTTTTCTCGTGCATGACACAAGGAGTAAGCCGATGAGAACATAAGCCACCAAGTAAAAGATTTTTTCTCGGTGTGAATTGCTCATCACCATAATCTTAATGGTAACATTAACAATAACATGCTTGGGGAATTAGGTCTTTCTGAGGAAGCACTCAAACTGCTGAACCAAATAGCCATGAGAGGAGCATACATCCTTGTGGCTGTGTTGTTCTTCATTGTTGTCCAGCGCATTGCAGCGTCACTGATTAACAGTTCAAAACAAAAACTTCAAGGGCGGCCTGGCATCTCAGGCATAAGTGTGAGCTTTTGGCTTTCATTTCTCTATTATGTGGTAGTCATCGTAGCCTTCTTGGGAGCCCTAAGAATAGCAGGTATTTCCTACACCTCCATACTAGCAGGTGTTAGTATAACAGGGCTCATAGTTGGATTGGCTACGCAAAATATTCTGTCCAACTTATTTGCAGGAATGATGATTTTAGCTCAAAAACCTTTTGACATAGGGGACTCCGTAACCATTGGAAGCTACACGGGAACAGTAAAAGCAATCAATGTGTTAACTACCACCATTGAAACACTGGAAAGATTGGAAATCACCATGCCTAACAAGATACTGGTAGATGGTCCCATTGTGAACAATACGAAAAGTCCTACGAGAATGTGGAATTTCTCCTTTTACATGGACTGCTGGGAAAAATACCCCGTGATCAAGGCTCGCATAGGTGACTTACTCAAATCTGATGAACGTGTAATGGAAGAGCCCATGGTATTCGGGGAGTTAACCGAAAAAGGCGTCAAGATAACCATTCGCGCAATCACCGAAACCGCTCAGTTAGTACCCATGAGCCGCCAAATTCAAGACCGCATCATTAACTTGTTAGCTGAAATGGGCTGTAAGCCCTTGGGGGTAACGGAAATTACCATTCAGGGAGGTAAATCGCAGTGAGTGATGAGCAATTGAATACAATTAAAACAGATGGGATTGTTGTGAGGTGCATTGAACAAAGAATTGAGCTGTGCGTAGAAGAACCTGGCATGAGCCCAACGAAGGTTCTAAGCACACTCATGGAAATGCGGATTAACGTAGAAAAACCAGAGGCAATTGTGGACGCCATAAAGAACCCGGGAACGTGGGTGGAGATAAGCAAACAGCCCACAGTACCAGATGTGATGATTGAAATAAGTGACGACGAAATGGAAGCATATGCTACATATTTGCCTGGTCTGTGTTCCTTTCAACTGAGTGAAGAAGAAATCCTTAAATTGCTGAAAGAAAAAGGATTAGAACTTATAAGCGACGATGTGGCGAAGATGCTA
>DUSQ01000068.1 GCA_012842545.1 Coprothermobacter sp. | reverse complement strand
TATCGCGAGGAAAGTTATCCCTGGCTTTTTTATTCACCAACCCCAGTAGCGGCATGACAGCTGGTGGTGTGTTTGCTCCATTGTTTGGCTCGATCTACTTGGCTCTTTGGGTTCTCATCATATCGGCACCCATCGGTGTGTTAGCAGGTGTTTATTTCGCAGAATTCGCGCCCGATAATACGTTAAGTAGGTTACTCAGAAGTTCCATAAGGACCTTAAGCGGCGTTCCTGCCATAGTATATGGTCTATTCGGTTTGGCTTTCTTTGTACGGTTCATGAACTTAGGACTTTCACTGCTGGCTTCCGCACTAACCCTTTCTGTAATGAACCTGCCTGTGATCATTACAACCACCGAAGAAGCACTACGTTTAGTGCCTAATGCTCAAAAGGAAGCAGCCATAGCTCTGGGCGCGAACTCTTGGGAAGTCTGGAGAGATGTCTCATTTAAGTACGCTTCCAGCGGTATTGTCTCAGGGTTGTTCTTGGCATTAAGCAGAGCTTTAGGTGAAACAGCTCCCATCTTGTTAACAGGAGTTGTATTTTACCAACCCACGGTGACACTGGATCCTACTAAGACCTTCATGGCACTTCCGTATCACATCTTCATATTGTCAACTCAGCACAGCAAGTTCACCGAGGTTTTACCCATTGCTGCCGCTTCTGGTTTTGTTCTGCTCTTGATGGTCTTATTCGCCAGAATATTGGCTTATATGTACAACAGGAGGATTCAACGATGGCTATAAAAATCGAAGCGCGCGATGTGAGTGTGTACTTTGGAAGCACTCAAATACTACATAATGTGAACTTAGGCATTGAGGAAAAGTCTGTTACTGCCATTATAGGGCCTTCGGGATGCGGAAAAACAACGTTTCTTAGAACCCTAAACAGGTTAAACGACCTGTCGCCAGATTTTAGATTGGAAGGCGAAATACTTTTAGATGGAGAGAACATATATCACATGGATCCTATTGTTTTAAGGCGCCGGGTTGGAATGGTCTTTCAAAAACCAAATCCTTTCCCGATGAGTATTTTTGACAACGTGGCTTACGGTCTGCGCTTGCAAGGTATTAAAGATAAACACCTGCTGCAAGAAAAGGTGAAATCAGCGCTCATTGCAGCAGGATTATGGGAAGAAGTGCAGAACAGACTAAGCAGTAATGCCTTCGACTTGTCAGGAGGACAACAACAACGGTTATGCATTGCCAGAGCCATTGCCGTGGACCCTGAAGTTCTACTCATGGACGAACCAACCAGTGCTTTGGACCCAGCAGCCACATCCCGAGTAGAAGAACTCATTCTGGAGCTAAAGAAAAGCTACACCATTGTTTTGGTTACCCACAACATGTATCAAGCAGCTCGCGTTTCAGACTTCACAGCTTTTTTCCTAAGCGGTTACTTGGTAGAATTCAACAAAACAGATGTCATTTTTACAAATCCAAGAGACGAAAGAACACAAAGATACGTAACAGGGAAATTCGGTTAGGAGGCTGATCTTCGTGCTAAACGAAAGAGTATCAGAGATTAATAGTTTGGTCTCTGAAATGGGTGGCTTGGTCGAAGACGCCATAGTAAAAGCCATAAGAACTATGGTTGAGAAGGATCCCACCGATGCTGATCAAGTCATAAACGACCTAGAACCACGAATAAATGAACTGGAAAAACGCATAGATGAAGAATGTTTGATAACTCTGGCAAGATACCAGCCCGTGGCACACGACCTAAGACGCGTAGTGGCTGTCCTTAAAATAGATAAAGACCTGGAACGCATGGGAGACCATTGCGAAAACATCGCACGAAGAGCTAAGGAAATCATAAAAGAGCCTCTGTTAAAACCTCTCATAGATCTGCCGCGCATGGCTGAAACAGCCCAAGAAATCACTAAAGAAGCTCTGGATAGTTTCTTTAAGGAAGATACCCAGTTGGCAAAACAAGCCATTGAAAAGGATGTACTGGTAGATCAGCTTCAAGAGCAAATAATCAGGGAACTTATCTCATACATACTGGCGGATCCTAGAAACATAAATAAAGCATTGGATCTCATATTCACAAGCAAGGATCTGGAACGTATTTCCGATTTAGCCACCAACATTGCTGAGGAGACCTTTTTCTTAGTAGAGGGCAGCGATATAAGGCACACGGGACCCAAAGATCAGAGAAAAGATTGAGAACTGACTTCCTTCTTCTTGTTCTAAAGAATAACAATCTCAGGTTCCAACCAAATGCCAAAATGCTTGTAAACACGCGCTTGCCCTAGCTCAATAAGGCGAAGAACGTCCTCACGAGTGGCATTTCCCAGGTTTATTATGAAGTTTGCATGTTTCGTTGAAAACATAGCATCGCCAATGCGGTAACCAGCCATACCAACTTCTGTCAAAAGTTCCCATGCTTTGTAGCCTTTGGAATTCTTGAACGTACTGCCTAAGCTGGGATACTCAACTGGATGCCTTCTTTTTCTGTATTCAATGTTGCGAAGTATTTGCTCTCTAACGTCCTGTTTATCTTCATGCTTGTAGTAAAGAAACGCATCCACAACAAACTTCACTCCGAGCCTATGCAAATGGCTGTTACGGTACTCAGCCTCAACATCCTCTGGTCTTAGCCAAATTACCTCACCTGAAGACGTAATAGCCCTAATTTGGTAAATCTGGCTCCACACATGCTTGCCAAAAGAACCGCCATTCATCCACACTAAGCCACCTACGGTACCCGGGATACCTGCCATGAAGTCAAATCCTCCAAGTCCTTCTTCCATGGCATATTGAAGTAAATCAGAAAGCTTTGTCCCACTGGACACGTGCAACAACCCCTCACTATGTTCAATTACAGGCTCTTGATCTACGTTTAAGAAGGCTTCTTCAAGCCTATTGGGAAGCAGCAGTTTCGAACAGTTGCCCAATACCAGTTTGTCCAGTACAAAGGCAGGATCATTTAGGACTTCAAGTGAATTGTTTACAGACCAAACCCACGATTGTGGGCCAATCCTTATGTGTGAAAAATCCTTGAGGTTTATCTCCATCCTTCTTATTGCCATGTAAAATATTCTACATTGTTCTAGACGTGGCTAATGTTAGAATTGTCTTATGAAAAAGATATTGATTTGCTGTTTTGTTGTGTTATGTGCGCTGTCACTCATGGCACAACCAGTTTCAGCACAGCCACTGGTTCATCTGGCTTTCATAAAGCTGCCAGATACAAACACAAGTAGTACTAATACAGACCACAGACCACCACCGGTGCCATCTTCTTCGGACGTGATTTTTGTAGATCACAGTAAACCTTTTACTATTACAGTCGATGACGGATATTCCCGTCCAGCTTTAAAGAAACTTATTGCACTTAAGAAACAATATCGTTCGTCTTTCACCTGTTTACTATTTCCCTATGGAGCGGCTCTAAAGGAAAACAAAGATCTTTTTGCACAGTTGATCGACTTGGGATGCGAAGTACACAACCACACCTATCATCACGTTTATTTCCGAAACACCACTGCGGAGAAGGAAAGAGATGAGATTGTTTCTGCCGACCGTGTAATAGACGATGTTTATAAACTGGCTAATCAGAAAAGGCCAGGTACTAAATACTTCCGGCCACCGGGCGGTTTTTATGACCAAAATACCATAAGAATTTGCAAAGAGATGAACTACAAGATCATGCTGTGGAACGTGATTACGGAACCAAACGGTAAGAATCTTTCAGTGGAGGAACGTGCAAAATACATAACAAGCGCTCCAAAAGGAAGTATCATACTACTGCACTCCAAGGAACACGATATGGATGCGCTAAGCAAGGCGCTGCCAATACTACTTAAGAACTATGGAACTTCAGGCCACTAACAGCACTGACTTGCTCGTTGTTGGTGCAGGTTTTAGCAGCTTATCTCTGGCTTACTCAGCCAAGCACCAGGGCTCAACGTCAGTCATAGTAGAGAGAAAGCACCATCTATGGAGCCCATCCACGGGCCTAATAACTCCACCCACGCTTAGTTTGCTTGAAGAGGTATTCCCCTTTGACATACCCATTCAAAGAGCTTTCAGGTCTATGAAAGTAGTTTTCAAAGGGGTCGGCGAAGTACTGTTAAGTTCAAGAGAACCTTTCTTATTTCTGCTGGACAAGAATTCTTTCTTTTCAGCAGCTCGGGAGCATCTTCCTCATTCTTTCACTTTGGCTTTGGGTTGCTCTTTTATGCGGTCCGAAAACGAAACTGCCAAGGTACAGACCAGTTCCAAGGAAATGAGCATACGTTACAATGTGTTGTTTGGCGCTGATGGAGCACTTTCAAAAGTAGCCAAATCGGCTGGATTACCACTAGTTAAGGACTGGCTTTACGGTTATGAATGGAGCATTAGCCGGCCCTTGGCTGACGACTTCATAACCTTCATAGTGGACCCATCTGTTTCAAGAGCCTATGGTATATGGATGTTTCCAATAAATGGAGAGACTGTTCGAGTAGGCTTAGCATCCAAGAAACCGCTTAGAAGAGAAGATGCTCAAAGCATGATGAAACAATACTTTTCCTTTGACGACCCTTTGCTCGATTACAAAGGAGGGGCAATCCCTATCTCCGGGCCTGTTAGAACACCTTTCAAAGAAAATGTGATCCTATTGGGTGATGCTGCAGGATTATGTGGACCATTCCTTGGTGACGGCATACAAACGGCTGTAAAATCAGGTATCGCAGCTGCTAAGGCTCTGGAGCAGCCCGATGTCGGTGCTTCTTACGCGCAGCTGCTAAGAACCTTAGGCGTAACCAAGTACTTAAAACAACAGTCAACATTGAGAAACCTTTGGGATAAATTTGTCTCCCAAAGTACTTTGAAACGCTTATACAGATTTACCTTGCGGAACCAAGATCATCTCTTGGACGACTTGACCACCATAAAAGAAGACCCATCCAACTTTTTCCCAGTAGTAAGAAAATTCTTTGGTTAGGTTTTTTTATGGCTATCGGTTAAGTAGCTCAGCCACAATAAAACATGACTACGGAACGTGGAACAAGAACATCAAAAAACGTATTCACAGTTGACTGAATCTGGCTTATTACGTGCAGAAGTAGCTTAGTCTGCCGTAATAACATGGGCTAATTTGTTAGAATAAAAACAATCATGGTAAACATGATTTTGTTTCTTCTTTGTTTCTTGTGTGGTGCGGTGCCTTTCTCTTACCTTCTGGGATTGTTGTTCGGCAAAGATGTAAGAGATTTTGGTGAAGATCACAACCCAGGGCCTACCAACAGTTTCAAAGCGGGAGGAGCAGCATTAGGGATCCCCTCTTTGGCATTGGACTTCTTGAAGGGGGCAATTCCGGTATTCATGTTAACCAGCACGTATGATCTTTCACCTGTGACATTTGTTCTTGTATGCATCGCGCCTGTGCTGGGACACATGTTAACTCCCCTGCTTAGGTTCAAGGGAGGAAAAGGCATAACCACTACTTTCGGGATTTGGTCTGGCTTGACGTTGTGGGAAGTGCCTGTTTTCTTGGGTTCCTTTTTTACCATGTCAGTAGTCTTAAAACACTTCCTAACAGGGCGTATCAGCGATAAAGCCACAGTAATAACTGCCTCCTTACTATTACCAGCCTTCACGTTCTTTCGATTTCATGACTCACAGCTCTTTGCGCTAGCTGTGATAAACTCCATGCTGCTCATTGTGGCACAGTTTAGGGAGCAGTTAGGAATATGATGAAGGGAATCTTTCTGTTCGTGTTTTACCAATTGCTGAACTCCGCAATAAACTTTTTCTTGATCAGGAGACCAAGGCAATACGGAGATTCAAATAACTTTCCAAAAGTATCGATCTTGGTGCCAGCCAGAAATGAAGAAGGGAACATTGCTAAATGCGTACAATCTTTGTTAACGCAGGATTATCCGAACTACGAAGTTGTCGTATTGAACGATGGCTCAGAAGATGAAACAGGGAAAGTACTAAGTACGATGGCTAACACTGACGAAAGACTTAGGGTCATAGAATCAGTAGATCCTTTGCCTGAAGGCTGGACAGGTAAAAACTGGGCTTGCCACAGGCTTTTTCTGCAATCCGCTGGTGACATTCTTGTTTTCACCGATGCAGATACCTTTCACTCCCCAAATACAATCAGGACAATGGTACAGGAAATGCAAAGGCAAGATCTGTCTTTTATTTCAGGAGTCCCCAGAGAAATCGTAGTCTCATTTGGAGAGAAAATCACCGTTCCATTCATGAACTACAGCATAGTCTCCATTTTCCCGCTTTTTCTTAGCTACTTCTCGCCCTTCTTCAGCTCTCTTAGTGTGGCCAACGGTCAGTTCATGATGTTCAAGAGGCATTCATACGAGAGAATAGGTGGCCATGCTGCTGTAAAAGAAGAAATCGTAGAAGATCTTGAGTTAGCGAAACTGGTACGAAGGCATGGGCTGAGAATGTACACATACAACCTGTCCGACTTGGTATCCTGTCGCATGTACGGCGGCTTCAAAGAAGCTTTCAATGGACTTTCAAAGAGCTACTTTGGCCTTTTCTCATTACGGATAATCCCCTCGATTTTTGTGTGGACATGGATGCTCTTGGTTGCAGTTTACCCCTTCATTGCCATGGCAAGGCCCCAAGACAGATTATTGGCCATCGTCACCATATTCATGACCACCTTGATTTGGCATGGAACAACAATCAATTACAAACTGCCAAGAGATGTTGTTCTTTTTCACCCATTGATAATAGTAGTAAACTCTTTTATTGGTTTTCACTCCATCAAAATGGGGTGCACTGGAAACACTTCATGGAAAGGCAGAACCATCAATGTGAAAAAGCCAAGATGGTTCTAAAAAGGTTGATATGGTTCATTTGTCGCAGTAGATGCTAAGTAATATCCGATATCAATGACGTTAACAACCACATCAAAAACTGAAACGCCTCACGCGTTTGCATATGCTCACACGTGAGGCGCTCTCGTAGGTAGCTCAGACTATCTTGATGTCTACTTTTTTACGACTTTGGCTGCCTGAGGACCCTTCGGACCATTCACGATCTCAAACTCGACCTTTTCACCCTGGTCTAGTGACTTAAATCCGTTTCCCTCAATTGCTGAGAAGTGAACGAATACGTCTCCTTCACCATCATCGCGGGTAATGAACCCGTAGCCCTTCTTCGCGTCAAACCACTTAACTGTTCCTGTGTACATCTTTGTACCTCCTGTAACGTTTACCCCTTTTAAGGGGCTGAGCATATTATATAACAACATCTATTAAAAAAACAAGGGCGGCTTTTGCCGCCCTAACGAGCTTCTATCGTTGCAAATGTTTATTTCTTTACAACGTGAGCTGCTTGAGGCCCCTTGGCCCCTCTGGAAACTTCAAATTCAACCTTCTCGCCTTCATTAAGCGTCTTAAAGCCATCGCCTTCAATTGCTGAGAAGTGAACAAATACGTCTCCTTCACCATCGTCGCGGGTAATGAACCCATAACCTTTCTGAGCGTCAAACCACTTAACTGTTCCTGCGTACATTTTCTTACCTCTTCTTTCTTCCCCTATTTTAGGGGCAATTTCATTATACACCTTGAAGACCTTAAAGCAAGGGCTTTTGCTAAAATGTATTTAACATGATAGAAGAGACAGCACCCACACAACGGGAAGAAGACATCATAGAAGCAATTTATCGCAGTCCTCATAGGGAACAAGGCGTTACTGTTTCAGAACTTTGTAAGGCTCTGGGATTGGCAAAACCAACAGTTAGCTTGATGGTAAAGAAGCTACAAGAAAAGGGGCTGGTTACAAGAGAACCTTACAAAAGAATATTCCTAACTGAGGACGGTACCGAAAAAGCAAAAGCGATCCTGAGAAGGCATGAGGCCATAAAAGAGATACTCATAAAAAGCGGCACACCTGAAGACATTGCTGAGTTAGATGCTTGTAAAATGGAACATTTCCTTCATACTGAGACGCTGGAAGCTCTCATGAACTCGCTTTTCGATCCCAAGGAGAAAGAAAGACATAGTAGAAAATAGCAGATATGAAATACAGAACCATGGCTGCGTAAAAAGAATACGAATATCCTCTGTATTGAATTATGTAGCCAGCAATAAGTGAACCCAAAGCACGAGATAAATTGTCTCCCATACTCATTAGACCGTTAGTTATGGTTCTAAAGTGAACAGGCGTTATTTCCATATTGAACTGCTGAGAAACCGGCGTAGACATGTTCATGAGTGCTTGCCTAATGAGAAAAGACGGTATAGCGTATGCCAGGGAACCTGCTTTTGCGAGAATAAACATAAACGGTAAAGAGAAAAGTTCGGTTATCACCACTGTTCGTACTTTCCCCAGACGCCTTACCACTAATGGAACCAGTAGCATGCCAGCTGCAGTGGCTAACTGACCAAAGGTGTAGATCAGCCCTATTTGTGGACCAGGTAGAGCAAAAATGTCTTTGAAATAAAGGTTCATGAAAGGAATAATGAGGCTGGCTCCGAGTCCGACTAAGGTTCTTGGTACAATAAGCACGATGAGCAAAGGAGTAAAGCCACGGAGACTGCTAAGGCGTTCCCTAGTAAATGGATTGCTTAGCGAAGTTCTCAAAGATGTATGCACCCTGAAAGCCACAATTATCATTCCCAGAGATGCGCACAAAACACCAGTCCACATAATTCCTCTGTAAAGTGCAACGGGATCTGTTACTCCCAGGAAACCCGATATGAAGGTAAGAAAAGAACCACCAGCAAAAGCAAATGTCTGCAATGCATTGTTCAAAGAGAAAAGTTCGTTCCTGTATTCCTCTTTCGTATGGTCCATGATAAACGGGGAAATACCTATCATGAATAAGGCATCAGCTGTTCCTAAAAGACCCCCTAGTAACACCAACATGGGCACAGACTTCGTTAGCAGAATGAGAACCTGAACACAAACAGCGAGACCCATGGCAGTCAAAAAGTTGTAACGATACCCTATCTTATTCACTATTAGAGCAGCTGGTATGGTCATTAAAACTGATCCAAAAGAACGTGCGCTTAGAACTGTGCCAATCACTGACTGAGGAAAACCAATTTCTGACAAATATAAGTTAAAAACTGTGAAATAAAACGAAAAACCCATGAAATACAAAAAGCTTGCAACTGAAAACCATAGTAGCGGTGCAGGGTTTTCAGTTAATGCTGTTTTGTATCTCTTTAGGGCGGCGATTATTTGCATTAACCATATTATACACTTCATAATTCATCAAATGGGGTGTAAAATGTAATAGTGAATGTATAAATATTCCCAATAGGAGGTACACCATGGAACGAAGCAAAAGAACAACAGCAGAAAGGCTTAAAACGCTTCGAGAGATCATTAAGACTGAACCCACATCCACACAGCAAGAATTGGTGGAAAAACTAAAGCAAGCAGGGTTTAAAGTCACACAAAGTACGGTCTCCAGGGACCTTAAGAAAATAGGCGCAATGAAAGTTTTCTTGCCAGATGGCACGTACGAGTACACCCTGCCAGAAGCAACTTCTCTAACCATCGATGAACGGATTGTAACCATTGTGAAGAAAAGTATTCTGGACATGCAGTACCGCTCGCCCATATTAGTCATAAAGACTGTTCCTGGCACAGCAAGAAGCGTAGCGCGTGCCATAGATTCTTTGCAGCTAAAAAAAGCCATTGGCAGCATAGCTGGAGATGATACGGTTTTCGTTCTGGCCCAAGACGACGTAGGAGCATTCGAGATAAAGGAGAAGCTGCATGATATAATGGAGAAGTAAGATACGTTAACAAAGCCTTAAAAATGGAGGTTTTCCGGTATGGGGTTATCTGAAAAAACAATTTCTGTTGCCGTAGTGGGGTCGGTTAAAAGCGGTAAAACAACGCTTGTAGAGAACTTACTAGCGAAAGCAGGGGTAATCGACAAGCCCGGAAAGGTTGAGTCGAAAAACACAGTGAGTGATTTCGACCCCTTTGAACAAGAGAAACAAATTTCCATCAATTTGACAGTGGAACCTCTGGTTTGGAAAAACGTGAAGATCAACTTTTTGGATACACCAGGTTTTTTGGACTTTAAAGTGGATTCCATGTCAGCAATCAAGTTTTCTGACGCAGTGCTATTCGTCGTAGACGGCTCATCTGATATTGGTGTGACCACAGAAATGCTTTGGGATTACTATGTAAACTTGGAACAGAAGAAACCAGCATTATTCTTTGTAAACAAGATGGACAAACCAGAAGCAGATCAAGACAGGATAGTAGATCAAATACGCTCCATGCTTTCCAACAGGGCTGCTCCTTTATCTGTGCGAGCTAATGACAAGGTAGTTAGCGTGTTTGACGATTTGTCAGCCCTACCAGAAGAACTAATGAACACCGCAGCTGAGTACAAAGAAATGGTTTTGGACGCAGTGGCAGAAGCTGATGATTCCGTGTTAGAAAAGTATTTGTCTGGAGAGGAAATAACCCAGGAAGAGCTTAGCAAGTGTTTTAAGAGCGCCATGGCGAGTGGAGTTTTCTTCCCGATAATGGTAGGTTCATGCATCGATGAGAGTGGGTTGGAGGACCTCCTGAATTTCATTTCAGAAAATGTGTCTCCCCTACCAGCGCCTGAATTGCCCGATGCTGATACCGTGGGCATAGTTTTGAAAACCTACATGGACCCGTATGTGGGTCGCATAAGCGTTATAAAAATGTTGAAAGGTTCGTTAACCACTGGAGCACAGCTCTGGAATCCCGATACTGAACAGTTGATAACCGTACCCAAGGTTTCTTTCATTGTGGGAAAGAAAATAGTTGATACTGAAGCAATTGAAGCTCCCGATATTGGCGCCATAGTAAAGGTGGAAGAATTAGCAACTAATTCCCTGCTCTGCACGCCAAACGTTAAAGTGGATGCACCACGGCTTGACATACCTCAACCCCTTTTGCCAAAAGCCATAGAACCTAAAACAAAATCAGATCAAGAGAAGTTGCTCAGTAGCTTACACAAGATACAGGCAGAAGATCCTTCTTTCATAGTGTTCTACGACCGCGAAATGAAACAGACAGTTATCGAGGCTCAGGGGGAAATGCAGTTGAACGCCATCCTGGGTAAACTTCGCGATCGTTACCACGTTGAGGTAACCTTAGCACCCCGAGAAGTACCTTACAGAGAAACCATAAAAGGGCGAGCCCAAGCACAAGGAAGATATGTGAAGCAAACAGGTGGCCATGGTCAATACGGAGTAGTGTTCATTGAGATTTGGCCTACCGAACGCTCGGCAGGCTATGAATTTGAAGATGCTATTTTCGGTGGCGCCATACCAAGCAACTACATACCTTCCGTGGATAAAGGCATTCGTGAACGTATGAGTAGAGGCGTAATCGCTGGATACCCGGTTGTGGATGTGCACGTAAAGTTGTTTGATGGAAAATACCACCCAGTAGATTCTTCGGATATGGCTTTCCAAATAGCTGGCTCTTTGGCTTTCCAAGAAGCCTTTATGAATGCAAAACCCATACTCTTGGAACCGATTTACAAAATCACCATAAAGGTTCCGGAGGATCTGGTTGGTGACATCATGGGCGACATTAACGCTCGCCGAGGTAGAGTACTTGGCATCAGTGCTGAGGGAAAATGGCAAGTGATCACTGCTGAGGTACCTTATGCGGAGATCATCGAATACGCAAAGGATTTCATGTCCATAACCGGAGGGCGCGGCACCTATAACATGGAATTTGTTCGTTACGAAGAAGTACCACCCAACATTGCTGAGCAAATTATTGAAAAACGTAAAGCCATTTTAGAGAAAGAAAAAGCTGAATAAACGACTTCCTTCAGCGAGAGGAGTTAGTTTATACCCGCATACCCCACGGGGTATGCGGGTATAATAATTTACGGACTTACTAAAGTAGGAGGTGCCTGCATGGCAATTTTGAAAGAATCAGACAAAAAAGAGGTTCAAAAAAGACTTTCAGTCATGAATAAGCCAGTAAAGGTGATTACATTTTTACCTGAAAGCAATATCATTGTGCCTGGACGTCGTGAATGCACGTACTGCAATGAAGTAAAAGAGCTCATGTCTGATCTTGTGGCGACTACTGACAAGCTTTCCTTAACTTTTATCGACCCGCTTAAGGAAACTCAGAAGGCCCAAGAATATGGTTTAAAGAGTGACTCACTTGGCTTCATGTATCCGGCCATAACATTCTCCGTCTTAGAAGACAATGATCAGGAAAAACATTACAACATTTGGTTTTACGGTATTCCTGCCGGCTACGAATTTGCAACACTTTTAGATGACATAATACTGCTTTCAACGGGCAATGTTAGGTTGAGCAAAGGTTTAACTCCAGAATTAACCGCCATAAACACGAAGGTTACCATGGATGTGTTCGTGACACCCACTTGTCCCTATTGCCCAAGAGCAGTTTTCACAGCTCACCAATTTGCGTATCTTAATCCAAATTTCACAGGAAACATGATAGAAGCCAGTGAGTTTGAGGAGCTTACGAACCGATGGAATGTTTATGGTGTTCCAAAGACAATCATAAATGAGAAGATTGAAGTTGAAGGCGCCGTGCCAGAGAACCTGATGCTGGACTACGTAAAGAATGCGTTACTTTAAGGATTAACAATAAAGAAATTGGTAGCCACTAGCAATAAAAAGGGCTCCCAGTATTGCCTGGGAGCCCTTTTTTGGTTTTCAAATCTTCAGCATTGACGTGCTATTTCTTTTATGCGGTTAGATAATGTCCAAACTTTCTCTGTGTCAATCTTGTCAACCGAATGCGGATCTTCCCCCATGATCTGGAACACTTCCGCCACCTCTGCCTTTTCTTCTTCGGTAAGCTCTTCCAAACTCACTGCACCTGGAAAATTTGCCAAGGCCAGAGGGGGCCTATCAAACAGGCCCAAGTACTGTCGGACATAGATGGGACCACCTATTCTTTCACCGTTCCATGTCTTTTCGTCTTCAAGCAGACTAACAGCGACGCCAGCCCACATCCGCCCATAAAGGTCCGTTCTATGCCCTTGTATGAGCTCCAACATGTCTGGATTTAGCTTGTGATTGTAAACCCCAGCAACGAATACAATGGCATCACCCCAAAAAGACTGCACCTGTTCCAAGGATTGAGCTTCACCATCAAGTGCTTCAGCAATAGCCTCTGCGTAACGTTTAGAAGCTCCATGCCTGCTGGCATAAATCACCTGTACTTGCATCTCTAATAATCACCCCTTCCCTGATTGACCACTTCAATGTCTTTCACTCCAGGCAAATCAGAAACTTTTTCCTTTATCTCGTCGATAATCTCCTGCAAGTATGGATCGTCATGAGTGAATGAAATCTCAATGCGTACCTTTCCGTCCTCCACTCCAATGTATTTTACGCGTTTTAGTGACACTATGTCCAATCCTTGCGGCGGATAAATCACATGGTAGAGCTCTTCGCGTACCAAATCCGGGCTAAGTTCCTCTTCAGGAAGACGACCTGTTTTCCTTAGATAGTCCTTTATAGCTGCTCTCAAGCCGTCAACAGCCAGCACGGAACAGTGGTACTTAACTGGGGGCAGGCCCCCCAGCTCTTGAACGGCTTCAGTCCATTTAATAGACAGTGCTTCTTCTAATGTTTTGCCTTTTGCCAAATCTGTAACAATGGAAGCAGTAGCTATGTTGCTTGCACAACC
Source organism: Coprothermobacter sp. (assembly GCA_012842545.1). GTDB lineage: Bacteria > Coprothermobacterota > Coprothermobacteria > Coprothermobacterales > Coprothermobacteraceae > Coprothermobacter. Next base: position 5,123 of record DUSQ01000068.1, on the reverse strand, counting down.
ATATGACTCGAACTTTATGTCCTCAATTACATCATTGTTTATTTTCAGGTAAATGGCAATTTGATCACCACACGCAGGGCTCCCCACAAGGGCTTCAGCATCAGGGTTCTCAATAACCCCTTGATTGTGTGGGTTTTTAAAATGTTCAATTACTTTGGGATTATATTTTATGGACATATTCCAATCACTCCTTATAAACCTTTGGTGCTAATGGGCTAATCTTGCGTAGTTTTGCCACAATACCTGGTATTACCTCCAAGAATTTGTCCACTTCTTCGTCAGTAGTTGTCCATGTAAAGGTCATCCTGATAGCACCATGAGCCCTCTCATAGTCACCGTACATGGCAAGAATGACGTGATTCGCTTCCAAAAACGGGTTTGCACAAGCAGAACCAGTATCCACTGTTATATCTTCCATATCCAAGTACATCTCCACTGATTCGCCTTCCACATATCTAAATGTTAGGCAAACGTTGCTAGGAGATCTTAAGTCACCTTCAGGGCCGTTTAAAAGCGTTTCTGGTACCAGAGCCATGGTTTCCCTGATGAGTCGATCACGCAGTTGTTTCATGTGTTCGATTTTTTCTTCAAGCCCTTCTTGCATTAGCTGCAAAGCTTTTCCAGCTCCAACAATGGACGGTACATCAGGAGTACCTGGAACAATTCTTGAATAAGCCTGACTGCCGTAAATGGGTCCTTTCACACCCACGCCTTTCTTCACCCATAAAGCCGTTACCCCTTTTGGGCCATGTATCCTTTCTATGCTGGCGGTAATAATATCCGCATAAGATGCCAAAGCCAGATCCGGCAACCTACCTAAAGCCCAAGTCAAATCATAATGTATTAGTACTTCAGGGTTTTTCTCCCTGATGATCTTGCTAATCTCTTTCACTGGTTGGATAGTACCCACCATGTAGTTCACGGCAGCCATGGACACAAGCACCGTATCCTTATCAATACTCTTTTGCAACGCATCTAAGTCTACCAAGCCGTTCTTATCAACAGGTAGGTAAGTTACTCTTATTTTTCCAAGTTTTTCGAGCTGCTTCACCAAATCCATCGTTGTCCCGTGTTCAATGCTAGTCGTAATTACATGAGGTACAGTACCTTCCTGAGCGTTACCCAATACACCCTGAATCGCTATATTATTTGCCACAGCGTGACTGGGAGCAAAATGAACCTCATCAGGTTTTCCCCCAAAGAGTTTCGCGTAAGCCATCTGACTGTTCTCGATGGCTTCTGCGGCAGTGGTACCAGTATAGGTAAATGACGACGGAGCCCAATACTTCTCTGTCCACCACGGCATCATTTCATCTATGACCCTTTTATCCACATAGGTGGATCTGCAATGGTCAAAATACGCTCTCACTTCTGCATGCACTCCTCTCTTACTCAGGAATTATTTATTTGTCTTCTCAATTAGTACCTGTAAAGCCTTTGTTAATTCCTCTTCACCCTTTTCGGGTAAGCATTTAGTCATCCGATCACGGACCATTAGAGAAACGATCTTTTTCATTAGTCCCTGTACCGCAGCAATTTGAGTAGCAACCTCTGTGCAACAAACACCATCGGAAAGCATGCGCTCCACTGCAGAGAGTTGCCCCAGAGCCGTTTTTACCATCTGAAGAACGTCGTCTCCGTATGCAGGTCCTTCGCTCATTTCCATACAAGCATCACCACAAATATTATACCCCCCATGGAGGGGGGTATACACAAAAAGGAAACATATGAAAGAGTTAAATGGCTAACTGACCTGGTAGCCCAAACTGAAAGCTTTCAAATTGTTTTCGAGATCCCTGGGCAACACTTCAGAAAGAGCTTTTTCCATGACTTCTCTGGGTATTAAGGAGCCTAGCACGGAAGCAGTCTTTCCTAGCATGACGCTGTTCACGTAAATGATACTTCCCAGACTTTTTGCCAATGAGGTGGCATCAAACATGTGACAAGGTCCAAACTCCTCCAAGCTCTTACGAATCTCTTCTAAAGACGGGTAAACCGTGTTTCCCAGGTTAGCTGACACAGGTACCATCTTGGCCTCATTCACCACGAAGGTGGTACCTTTCTTAGCATAGTTTATGTAGCGAATGGCTTCCAGAGGTTCGAAGGAGAGAAGCAAGTCGGCTGTACCCTCAGGCACTGTGGATGCAACAGCGTTTTCTGAAATACGTACAAAGCCAATCACTGAACCCCCTCTTTGAGCCAATCCATGAATCTCACCCACTGCGGCATAATAGCCTGACATCATTGCAGCTTTACCCAAAACCTTGGCGGCGGTAAGTATGCCTTGACCACCCACACCTGTTAGAACAATGTTGTATACCATTGCTGCCACCTCGCTCTCGATTCGTCATTCACAATGTTAAAGTTCTTTTCCCCGCCTAAGCCCTTTTCGTAGATGGAGTTGTAGGGGCAAACTTGTGCACATGCTGAACAACCCGCACAAAGATCTTCGTCTATGGAAACCTTCTTTTTGTCTCTGTCGAAAACCAATGCTGGACAACCAAGCAGGTTCACACATATTCTGCAACCAGTACATTTTTCCTCTTCCACGGCGTACAGTGGAGCACGTTCCCCTCTTCTTTGTAGTTGCCTTTGCCTCAAGAGTGCGCATGGCTGTTTGGCCACAATAACAGCTACGGTATATTCGTTTGCTTCTTTTATGGCCTGTTCCAAAGCTTGCAAATCGTAGGGATCGACGGACTTCACATAATCAGCACCCAATCCCCGTGCAACTTGCTCTATGTCCAAATGAGCTACAACCTGTCCAGTGGCTGTTATACCCGTAGATGGGTTGGGTTGATGGCCTGTCATAGCTGTTATACGGTTATCCAACACAATGAGTGTGAGTTTGCTCCTGTTATACACTGCGTTTACCAAAGCTGGAAGACCCGTATGGAAGAACGTGCTGTCACCTATGGTGGAAATAACCCTTCCCTCTTGAGCCTTGCCCATGCCACTACCGAGGCCTACTGAAGCACCCATGGCAATGCACGTGTCAATGGCTTTCAAGGGATCCAATGCGCCCAATGTGTAACAGCCAATATCAGATGGCTTAACAGCTTTTCGCTCCAGTTTCTTAACCATGTAGAACACATTTCTGTGCGCACAACCAGGACAAAGCACAGGAGGCCGCGGTGGAAGCGAAGGTACTTGAGCAATTTGTGGCTTAGTCTCTTGCATATTGAGAACCCTCTCCAAAGCGTTTCGGACCTTCCAATAATTCAACTCATCAATTCTGGGAAGCATATCTTTCCCGTGAACGGGCACGCTTAAACCAGCTTCGTAAAGAGTTGCCTTAACCATTTCTTCTAAAAATGGCTCTAATTCCTCTACCACAAGTAGAACATCCAAGTCCTTAGCAAAATCAACAATGAGTTCTTTATCCAGCGGATAAACCATGCCCAGCTTAAGTATGTTTAGCTGAGTACCCAGATCACGTTCTGCTTCCTTCACATACAGGTACTCCACTCCTTGCGTTATTACACCAACTTTTCCAGTTCCTTCCCTTCTATTAAGTTTGTGCTTACGCGAAAAATCAACGGCTTGCTCTAAGCGCTCTAACACCTTAGGATGGTTTTTCCTGGCGTTTGCTGGTAAACTTACGAACCTGACAATGTCAGGCTTGAAAGTGCCTTTCCTCTGGTTTGCCTGCTTAACGTTTTCACCCAGTGAAGAAAACATTACTGGGCTTCGTGTATGGCTAACTCGCGTTGTACTTCTTAGAAGAACTGGCGCTCCGACCTCCTCACTTAGCTCGAAAGCTGTTTTTGTGAAATCTTTTGCTTCCTGTGGATCAGATGGGACAATCACTGGGACACCTGCAAATTTTCCGAAAATTCGGTTATCCTGCTCGTTTTGGGAACTCCACATACCTGGATCGTCGGCAGTCAGGATCACCAGACCTGCCACCGCTCCCTGATAAGCCAATGACATGAATGTGTCTGCTGCCACGTTAAGCCCAACGTGTTTCATGGTCACCATGGCTCTCAAATTGGACCAGGAAAAAGCAGTAGCTACTTCCAAGGCAACCTTCTCATTAGTGGAGTATTCGACATAAACGCCTGTTTGTTTTGCGTATTTACTTAGCGTCTCAGTAACTTCTGTGGAGGGCGTCCCTGGATAAGCGCTTACACATGCTACATCCGCTTCCAAAGCCCCTCTTGCAATGGCTTCATTTCCAAGCAAAAGATCAGAGCCTGTTTCATCTAGAAATGACATTAAATTCACCTCCGCTTAACATTTTACTACGCTTTCTTGAGCGTGTTAGAATTTAAAGTGGTTGATTTTACCGCCATTCAGAATAAGGAGGTACTAAATGCAGCCATTGGAGTTTATCGGCTTTGCCCTCGGTGGCTTAGGTATTTTCCTGTACGGGCTACTAACCTTCAGTGATTCTTTAAAAGAGCTTGCAGGGGTCAGACTACGCAACATAATAACCCGCATCAGTGGCAATGTCTGGAGCGCATTACTTACTGGTCTCATAGTAACTGCCATTTGGCAAGCCTCATCCATAACCACCGTTGTTGCCGTGGCCCTTGTCAACGCAGGTATGCTTTCCTTTGAAGGAGCCCTGGGATTGATATTTGGAGCAAATATCGGTACCACGGTCACCGCACAGATAGTTGCTTTCAACATTACCCAATGGGGACTCTTCATCATACCCATTGGCGTGATAATTTACATTGCGGGTAAAAAGAAAAAAACAAAGAGCATCGGTATGGCAGTTTTTTCTTTTGGGCTTGTTTTAGGGGGACTTTGGCTCATACAAATTGGTCTTCAGCCTCTGGAAAACTCTGCTTATCTTCAGAATATGCTACTCGCCTTTAGTAACAGACCGTGGTTGGGTATAATAGCTGGCACCGTATTCACTGCTTTAGTACAGTCTTCGTCAGCTACTACTTCCATATTAGTTGCACTTGGTAAACAGGGTTTGATGACTTTTTCAGCAGCCGTACCTCTTGTTCTGGGGGCAAATATTGGAACCACTATTACGACACTCATAGCTTCCGTGGGCACAAAGCTAAGTGCGCGTAGAACTGCTGTGTCACACCTTTTATTCAATGTGATCGGCGTTTTACTTTTTTATCCCTTTGTTGTCAACGGATGGTTTGAAAGCCTCGTTA
>DUSQ01000013.1 GCA_012842545.1 Coprothermobacter sp. | reverse complement strand
GGTTCGCCCACCAAAGACCCACTAAGGCGGCTGGAATGGCCACAATGAGTCCAACAATGATAACCAAACCGAGGTCTGCACCCACATTCCCAGCTGCAGCTATGGGTCCTGGCGTGGGTGGCACCAATGTATGGGTTGCATACAGACCAGTGGAGAGAGCCACAGCCATGGTGGCTAATGGCACGCCAGCTCTTTTTGCTAAAGCCTTGTTGAGTGGTGAAAGAATGACGAATCCTGAATCGCAGAAAACAGGAATACTGGTAATGTAACCGATGATGCTCATTGCCAAAGCAGATCTTTTTTCTCCCACAATTCTGAGAATGGAATCTGCCATGCGCAGAGCCGCACCGGATTTTTCAATAATGGTTCCTATTATGGTACCAAAAACGATCACCAGACCGATGTTGGTCATTAAGTTACCAAAACCGCTTGCAATTACAGTACCGATGTACTTGAAAGGCATTCCGGCTAAGAAGGCAAAACCATAGGCACTAAACAGTAAAGCCAAAAACGGATGAAGCTTCCACTTTGACGTGGAATAAACGATAAAAACAATAACCAAGACCAAGAATACCAATAACAGTGGTCCGTGGACCATGACCTGTTTCATCTCTGCTACTTGCTCGGGTGTCATTAACCATTCCTCCCTTTCCTTTGAGTGACTAATTTGATTATATTGTGTTTTCACTGAGGAAAACTCAGAGCCACTGTGTGTTGATGCACTAAAAAGCAGTCAGTTAAAAATACTGTTGACTTTTCGTAAACGATCCTATATAATCAAAAATAATCATAAATGGTCATAACAAAGCAAAAATGAGCAGGTGATAACATGCTGGTGGGAGAACGGAGGCAGAAAATTCTTGAAGTGGTTAACAGCGGAAGAGCTGTAACCGTGGAGGAACTAAGCAAAATCCTCGATGTATCACCCTCTACTGTGAGAAGAGACTTAAGGTTCTTGGAATCCAGGGGACTACTTCACAGAACTCATGGTGGCGCCATGCCTCCTGCAATGTCCAGTTATGAGCCCTCCTTGGTGGAAAAGGAGAGCACCATGGTTGAAGAGAAAAAGGCCATCGGTGCTTACGCAGCTTCGCTCATAGAGGAAGGAGATACTGTTGTCATTGACGCTGGTACAACTACCATACACATAGTAAGAAACTTACAAATCAATAAAGCAAAAATAGTCACCAATTTTCTGAAGGCGGCGCTGGAAATTCCTTATAAGCCTGACATTGAGGTATTGCTGACGGGTGGCACCCTCAGGTTTAGTACGCAGGCACTGGTGGGGCCAGTGGCAGAAAACTTCTTGCAGCACATAAAGGTCGATAAAGCCTTTATTGGCACCAATGGCATTACCCTGAATGGCTTCTCTACTCCGAATGTGCTGGAGGCTGCCACAAAAAGAGCCATGGTGCAATGCGCAGAGAAAGTTTTTGTGGTATCTGACAGTACAAAGTTCGGAAAAGAAGCTTTTGTGCGCTTCGCGGACATTGATGAGGTTGACTGCATCATAACAGATTGGAATCTACCTGATGAAGAAGCTGAAAGGTACCAAGAAATCGGTTTAGACGTAATTAGGGTAAAAAAGGAGGGAGCCAGGTGAACAGAAAAAATGTTGCTACGGTAACGCTTAATCCAGCCATTGACCACACCATTTTTGTTAGCAATTTTACTCCCAACAGCTTGAACAGGGCAGAAGCAGTGGAGTACCACATTGGCGGTAAAGGCATAAACGTATCCAAAGTGCTTTCCAAATTAGGCCGTTCTAGTGTGGCTTTGGGCTTTTTAGGTAGGAATGCGCTGTTTTTTGAAGAAGAACTAAACGCAGTTGGCATAGAAACAGATTTTGTGGAAGTTCTTGGACGAACGAGAACCAACATAAAAGTTATTGATAAGAGTAGCTCTGCCTGTACGGAAATAAACGAACCAGGTCCTTTTGTTGACAGTGCGAGCTGGGAAAGCCTGGTAAAGAAAGTTACTTCGTGGGCAGAAAACTGCGAGTACGTAGTTATTGCAGGCAGTTTGCCACCGGGTCTGCCTCCTACCAGTTACAAACAACTCATTGAAGAAGTGAAAAAGCAAGGAGCAAAACCAGTTTTGGATGCAGAGGGGGAAGCTCTTAGGAAGGGTTTGGAAGCTGTGCCTTTCATGATCAAACCCAACATCCATGAACTTGAGGGACTTATTGGGAAGCAGCTGTCTGGAAACAAAGAAGAGATGCTTAGCGTTTGCCAAGAGCTGCTTTCCACGGGGACAGCCGTAGTAGTGATTTCCATGGGAAGTGAAGGCAGTATTTATGCTGACCATGATGGGGTTTTTAGGGTTTATCCGCTCAGCCTTGAAGTAAAAAACACTGTGGGCGCAGGTGATGCCATGGTGGCAGGTC
>DUSQ01000012.1 GCA_012842545.1 Coprothermobacter sp. | reverse complement strand
GTATTTCGGTTTCTCTGCCTACCACGGGATCCAGCTTTCCCTGTCTAGCCAATTCCGTGAGGTCACGCCCGAATTTCTCCAGCTCAGTGGTTGCCGTTTGCGTTGCTTTCTGATAAGGTGAAACACCTGCGGAGGTACGTTTGCTGCTTTCCTCCTCAATGATGTCCATCAAATTGTTCAGCTTTAAGTTGTTACTCTCCAAAATACTTGCGGCATATCCTCCATCTTCAAGGATGGCGAACAAGAGCTGTTCAGGTGTAGCCTCACGTCGAAACGTATTGCGCGCCATGTCGGCTGCTCTTTCTAGAACGGACTTAAGCTGCGGTGAAACTGTCACCTCATTTACTGCCCTTCCCTTTGGAGTTAAGCTTTCTTGTAGCTCCTCTTTTATCTTTTCAACGTTAACACCGTGCCGAGCAAGAACATCAGCTAAGGGCTCATACTGCAGTAACGCATAAGCTAAGTGTTCAGGTGTAAGTTCATTGTATCCTGAAGCGCCTGCCAAGTTTGCTGCATTTTGCAGAATTGACAATGATGCCGAGGATAAATAGTCAGTTATGTCCCTCTTTCTCCTTTCGAAAAATTCTGGAAACAGATCTGAGAATTCGTTTCCAAAAAACTGTTCAAATATATCATCAAACACTTTTGCATACACCTCCTCTTTTAAAAACTAGTTGGCCTTTTATCCAAGGCCAACTATTGTATACCCAATATATGCTTCTACTATGCAAAGAGGCGAGCAAAAGCTCGCCTCTTTTTAGCTAATAATAGTAAACTTACAAGTTACTCTGCTGGTTCAAACATGTCCTTGGATGCACCACATACTGGGCAAACCCAATCTTCCGGTAGCTCCTCAAATGGAGTTCCAGGAGCTACACCATTGTCTGGATCTCCTACCTCAGGATCATAGATAAAACCGCAAACCTGACAAACGTACTTCATGTTATTCCACCTCCTAACAAGATTATACCGAATGCTTTTTTAACATTGCAAAGGCATTAGTTTTAACTTATATTTAACTGCTATTTTGCTTTGTTCTGACCTACAATGTATCTAGTTTAATACTGGGAGGTGTGTTTATGAAACGGTTCAAAGGGACGGCGTTAGTCCTAGTAGCATTGCTACTGGTAGTCGGTATCCTCGCTGGATGTGCTCCTAAACAAGCGGCGAAGCAAAAGGTTATCGGTATTGTACTCCCCACCAAAGACGAACCCCGATGGATTCAAGACGAGACAAGATTCAACGATGCTTTAAAAGACACAGACTACAGTGCCGAAATCATGTTCAGTCAAGGCGACCCGGCACGTGAAAAACAAAATGTAGAAACACTAATCGGACAAGGCATAAAAGTGCTAATTTTGTGTGCCCATGACGCTGTTGCGGCAGCCGCATCAGCAGAAGCAGCACATGATGCTGGTGTAAAAGTTATCTCGTACGACAGGCTCATACTTGACACTGACGCAGTTGACTATTATGTCACTTTTGACAGCGTGGAAGTTGGTCGTAAGCAGGGGCAGTATTTGGTAGACCACGCGACAGGACAGAACAACCCATTATACCTGTATGCCGGCGCGTTGTCTGACAACAACTCCTTCTTGTTTTTCCAAGGTGCATGGGAAGTTCTACAGCCAAAAATAGCCGATGGAACATTTGTTATTGCTAACTCCACCAAGGCCGAAGCCTTAAAGGAAAAGAACGATCTAACTAGAGATGAAATTGCCGACATCATCGGTCAAGTGACTACCAACTGGGACTTCAATACAGCGAAGAATCTTGCTCAGGCAAACCTATCATCAGCTCCAAAGACCCTTAAAGGCAATGTATTCATACTTGCTCCCAACGACGGAACCGCAAGATCGATTGCTGATACCTTTGCTGCTGACCCAGATATCACATCCTATGTAATTACCGGCCAGGATGCTGAGAAGCCATCTGTACAGTACATCATTGACGGAAAGCAATCCATGACGGTGTTCAAGGACGTACGCGTTTTGGTCAGGGACGCAATCAATGCAGCTATAACCTACCTTGAAGGCGGAGAGCCCGAATCTACGACAACGTACAACAATGGTGTCAAAGATGTACCTTCTAAGCCTTCTGAGGTCCAAGTAGTTGACAAGAACAATGTTAAAGAAGTTCTGATTGACTCTGGGTACTACAGTGAAAGCGATTTCACTTGGCCCAGTCAGTAATGCAGAGAAATAGGTGAGATAAGATGGACACCCCACTCATAGAACTTAGGAACATAAACAAGTCCTTTGGCGAAGTTCAGGTCCTTTTTGACGTCAATATGAGAGTCAAGAAAGGCGAGATCCACTGCCTTGTTGGTGAGAACGGTGCAGGGAAAAGTACTCTAATGAAGATCCTGAGTGGGGTGTACCCTTATGGTCAGTACAGCGGAGAAATACTAATTGAGGGTCACCCCGTCCAATTTCATTCAATCAGAGACAGTGAAAGAGCTGGAATCTCCATAATATATCAGGAACTCTCTTTGGTTCCTGAAATGATGGTTTATGAGAACATCTTTCTGGGAAATGAGATCAAGAAAGGATTAATTGTAGATACAGAAAAAGAAATTGAAGAAGCGGAACGATTACTGAAACTGGTCAAAGCGGACTACATTAGCCCAACTGCTAAGGTGAAAAATCTTAGTGTGAGCATGCAACAGTTAGTTGAAATAGCCAAAGCTCTGAGTAACAAGCCTAAGGCTCTCATATTAGACGAGCCTACATCTGCTTTGAGTGAGGTAGAAAGTGAAAACCTGCTTAACCTTCTAAAAGAACTTAAAGCAAGAGGCATGACCATAATCCTCATTAGCCACCGCTTGAAAGAAGTACTCCAGGTAGCAGATTCCATTACCGTACTTAGAGATGGTCGCTCAGTAGCGTATTTTGACCGCAGCGAGCAAGAAGTGGATGAAGCAACCATAATAAGATACATGGTGGGGCGTGAAATCACCAATCTTTACCCTCCCAAAATAGCAGAACCAACGGATGAAGTAGTTTTTGAACTGAGAAACTGGAATGTGATCGATCCAAACACAGGCCGTTACCTAGCTAAAGACGTCAATCTGTACATCCGAAAAGGTGAAATCGTAGGACTATTTGGTTTGATAGGAGCCGGTCGTACTGAACTCGGGCTTAGCATTTTTGGGAATCCTTATGGATACATTGTTCAGGGTGAAATGTTTGTGGAAGGGAAACCAGTAAGTCCGAGATCTTCTTCTGAAGCCATAAAGAACGGTATTTTTTACCTGACGGAGGACAGAAAAGAAAGAGGTTTGATCCTCATAGAGAGCATAAGAAAGAACATCTCACTTGCAAACTTGGAAGCGGTTTCTCGAGGCCAAATAGTAGATGACGAAAAAGAAATCCAAGTAGCTAACAATTTTGTTAAACGACTCAGTATCAAAGCACCAAATGTGGAGGCAAAGATCTCCACGCTGAGTGGAGGAACACAGCAGAAGGTGCTTGTGGCGAAAGGACTGTTCACTGAACCAAAGGTGCTTATTTTGGATGAACCAACGCGAGGTATAGATGTTGGTGCTAAGTTTGAGATTTACACTTTGATGAGAGAACTAGCCAAAGAAGGAAAAGCTATTCTGCTTATTTCATCTGAGCTTCCTGAGATACTTGGCATGAGCGACAGAATATATGTGATGGGTCGTGGTCGTATTACAGGAGAGCTACCAGCTGACAAGGCTGATCAAGAAACTGTGATGAAGTACGCCATCGACTAAGAGGAGGTGTCAGAAGTGAATTCTTTTTGGCAACACCTGAAGAAATTCCTTGTTGAAAACGTTCGTGATTATGCAATGTTCGTTGCACTGATTGCCATAATGATCGTTTTTGAAGTGCTTTCAGGTGGGACGTTCCTGTCTCCTGACAACATAACAAATTTGATAAACCAAACAGGATACCTTGCTGTTTTGTCTATTGGTGTGACCTTGGTCATAGTGGTCAGACACATTGACCTTTCCATTGGATTCTTGTCTGGATTCCTTGGTGCTGTGGCTGCTAACTTGATGATGTTTTACCACTTTAACGCTTTTGCAGCAATTCTGGTAGTACTCCTTTTAGGCGCCTTAGCTGGTTTACTTAATGGATCCATGGTCGCTTTTTTGGGTATACCCTCTTTTATCGCCACATTGGCAGGATGGATGGCTTATCGCGGTGCCTTACTCCTAGCAACCCGTGGCATGGGTACCATAATCATAAAGAACGAAACATTCAATGCCATAGGAAATGGGTTTATTCCAGACATAC
>DUSQ01000067.1 GCA_012842545.1 Coprothermobacter sp. | reverse complement strand
TGCCTTTAGGCATGGGAGGAGATCACCTACAAGGGATTGAAACATTTTTCTTTCACAGTTGAGTTGAACGGTGAAGTGCGAAATGACGTACAGGTAGAAGATTCACGAGATCTGTGAAGGGCATGGGTACTAAGTGAAGAGCAGTTCATCGGAGATGCTAATTATTACTTGAAAAAGGTGGGTCTAGAAAGGGAGTAGATGCTGAGATCGAATGTAAAGCAGGCAAGGTGTTTATGAATCCTACAAGAAGAATTCAGTAAACACATTTCAGAAGACGAGTTCGAGTGGCACCATTTACCAGAGTCCGTTGCAATAAAGCTTAATGAAGCAGGCGTAATTGTATTTGGTAAATGGAAGAGGGAAGAATGAACTACCAGTAAGAAGGTTCCAGGTTGCCTGCTTATTGGAATGATATGCACAGTATGGCAGATGTTTTTAGGGAGCAGTATTTCTGGGAAAACATCCCCATTCTTGATAAATGCAATGGGTAAGCTCTTTTGTTAGAATTCTCAGTTCTTATTGAAATTAGTTCGAACACTCTTCGCGGCATAACGGACATTCATTTTCAATAACAACTAGTTGCCCTTTGTCATATGAATGCAATCGATGGTAAGTGCATTTTTTCAGGTTAACATGGGACCTTATATGTTGTGGTACGCATCTGCTGTTGTAAAGTGCCGTGCTCTGCTTGACGAAAAGTGTTACAAAGTTGCCATTTCTGGTCTAAACTGGGCTTAGTAAACTTCATGTCAAGAAAAGGAGTGAGAGTATGACTGTAAAGGAAGCCAATGGAATCATCGCTGTGAGGCTCCATGACGGCGACAAGTTTATGGAGTGCCTTAGAGCTGTTGCGAAAGATTGTGGTGTCAAAAGCGCAGTTTTGCATGGGATAGGGCTGTTTAAGAACGTTAAGCTGGGTTACTTTAATGGACACGAGTATGTGACCAAAAGTTTCTATCAGCAACTGATGGAAGTTATTTCCTTGGAAGGGAACATAAGCGTAGCTGAGAATGGGGAAGACATTGTTGTCCATGCGCATTGTGCTTTGGGTTTACCTGATTATTCGGTGATTGGTGGACATTTGATGGAAGGGACATTCTTTAACGGAGAAGTATTCATTCAGGAACTTGAGGGAATAAGGCTAGTCAGAAGAAGTGAACCCAGTGGACTAAACGGTTTATGGGTTGAATAACTTTGTAGTTCTTAAGCTGCGACTGAGCTGAAGTAGGTGCTTAGTCATTGGAACATGCTTGAAGGGAGAATGGATGAATTGGGAAAAAGAAGCAAAGTTTTGGTTGTGGTTTTTGTGCTGTTTTTCTTTTGGCTTTTTGAGAATTTCAAAATTACTGTTCCTGTAACCACCATAAGCAGTCCGAAAATTAGAAGCACGGTCACCATTGTACAGATCTCAGACCTTCACGGATACAGTTTTGGTTTGAATAACAACTATTTGTTGCGAGCTATTGAAAAGCATCAGCCAGACATTGTAGCTGTAACAGGTGACCTGTTTAACCGTGGAGACAATAGAGGAAAGGCAAGGGCGCTCAATTTAATAAAGAGGTTATCTGAAAAGTACCCTGTGTTCTATGTTCGCGGCGAACACGAAGGATCATCCAGCGTTGACGATATCGGCGATGCAGGCGCTACAGTGCTTGAATATGCAAAGGCAGATGTAAAGGTAGGTGAGACCTCTATGAGTATCTATGGTCTTCCTACCACGGGTTATTACTCCTCAGCTGACAATGTGCTGGAAGCAATTAAGGTTGAAGATGACAATGATTACAACATTCTCTTAGCTCATATCTTTTATGAAGGGGTGTTCGACAACTGGAAAGGAGACCTTATACTTTCGGGAGACACCCATGGCGGTGGTATTAGATTACCCTTCATTGGCCCTTTGAAATACAATGGCATTACATTTCCAAAATTGTCTTACAACGGACCTATATACGATAAAGGTTTGTTCGATTTGGGAGATAAGTATCTCTACGTTTCACCGGGACTGGGTAATTACCCTTTACCACTGAGACTTTTTAATCATCCTGAGCTAACTGTTATCAAACTAGTTAGCAAAACTTAAGGGAATTAAGCGTCCTTATGGTATTGGTATAGTGGTGAACCAAGTTCGGGCGTGACTACAGAAGTAGCACATGCCAAGCTTAGCTGTTTTTACTAGTAGCCGAGGACATTTTCCTTCTTTAAGGACAATATGCCTACCACAGGCTTTACTGCACCTGAGACAAGTGTGGTTTTTTTCTGTGTAAAGGGAAGCCAAGTAATACGGGTCCGGATGCGATTTACCACCTGGATGAGCGTTAAAGCTGTCTTCAAAGCGACCCTGTTGCCAATTATCTAAGGAGAGGTTGCCGATTATTTCGTCAATAGATTGGCAGAATTCACTTGAGCAATAGCATAACAGCGCGACTGGATTATGTGCTTGGTTATTCCTGGAGATCTTTGTCCACATATGTGAGCTGGTTTTGGATAAAGCAGAAAGCTTGATTACCTTAAGTGTTGCTTGCGGCACATGATGTAAGTGAATACCCAAAATGCTTTCTAGCAAGGATTAACACGGTGATGGCATACAACGAACTTGATGGAATGGCAGTTTACAGGAAGGATGCGATGTGGGATTTACATCTTCGGATTTGGACATCGATAAGGTAGGCAACACGGCTACGGCTCAGGACACCCATAGAAGAGGATGTGACTTTATCCTACGATGTATTTGCCCCAAGGAGTAGCATTAAGCCATTTGGTTATTGTGTAGGACAGCGAATAGATGATGAAAAAGCTGAGTATGTCGTAAAGTATGACGTTTACCGTGGTGTTCATGCGATACATGATGAACAAAAACAGCGGATGCATAAGGAATATACCGAAGGAGAGCTGTCCAGCTCTTTCAAAGAACCTGATGTTGACTTTTTTAGATACATATAGAAGCAACAATGGCATGGAAAAAGCATATATGTACCACACGAGGTTAAGCCTACCTAATGGAACGTGTCGGCTTATATTAGAAAGATGATAAAAATAGGTATATAAAACACCTGAAATCAAGGCAGCTGGCAGAAATATGGTAACGTGTTTCTCTCTTTTGCAGTATTCCTCGTAATTGTCACCAATCCAGACGCCTATGAGTATAAAGACCAAGTACCAGATCATGAGGCGTGTACCTCTTGGGAAATAGTGTGTGAGATAACTCTCATAAAAGTAATAGCAAGCTACTTGTATTCCTACAGAGCATAAGAGGACGTAGTGAAATTTGATGTTTAAGTGTGACATTACGTACATTATGAAAGGTAAGAATATGTACACTTGCAGTATAACGATAACGAAGTAAAGATGGTAATACCCATCACCCTTAAGAAGGAGGTTAAAATAGTTTCCCAGGTTGAGCACTACCGAACCGTTTGATTCTATATGTCTGACGCAAGGTATACAAGGGTCCATATCAGATAGGGCGGGATTATTCGAACAAAGCGTTTAGTGTAAAAGGCTTTCAGTCCTCCCGCAGTAATAGTTCGGAAATCATCCCTATGGATGTATGAAATGAGGACGCAGCTTGCAAAAATGAAGGTGGGAACGGCGAACTGCGAAAGCCTGTTTAGGATAAGATAAACAAAATAAGAGGTTGAGGTGGGGTCAAAGGTACCAACGCCATGGCTTGTAACATGTATGAGTATTACCGCTGTAATACAAAGCCCTTTTAAAACATCGAATTCCCTTAGTCTTTTCATTGGCTCAAACCCATTCAATTGTAACAACAGTTTTCTAACGACTTATGGGCAAGCCTAAAGCCCAGGTAGATGCTATTTATGTGGTCTA
>DUSQ01000066.1 GCA_012842545.1 Coprothermobacter sp. | reverse complement strand
TTCAGTGCATAAACGCTCATCTGAGGTTCCACCCCTTTGCTTACTTCGTACCATTCCATGAAAGGACTAACAGCCATGGCTAAACCGTAAGGTATTTCCTTTAAGTTGAAGGGCTTACCAGCCGTTTTGAAGCACTGCTCCAGAAAATGTTTCATGGAGCTGTAGTCACCTGCCACAATGTAGTTCTCGCCACATTCGCCCCTTTGTAGTGCCAAGTACGTAGCTTTTGCCACGTCTCGCACATCCACAAAGTCGTACCCTCCTGAAACATACCATTTAAGCTTACCGCTAAGCGCGTTCATGATTAGCTTGCCCACAATGGACGTCCGAAAATCATAAGGTCCCACAATACCAGTGGGATGCAAAACCACAGTGCAAAGACCTTCCTTTGCTGCCTGAAATGCCAACAGTGTTGCTTTTACTTTGCTCTTCGCATAGGCACCCTGCACTCGTTCCACTGAAAGCTCCTTGGTCTCTTTTATGGGTCCTTCCCCATCAGCAGGCAAAGCATGTATAGAACTTATGTAGATCAGCTTCTTAACACCGTTCTCCTTGCATGCTTCAATGACGTTGTTAGTGCCCTGCACATTCACTGCCTCTAATCTCCCTTTGCTTGCTTCGGTTATGCTAACCAAACCAGCAGCATGTACCACTGCTTCTGCACCCTTAAGCGCTTCTCTTATCTGCTCAGGCTTTGTTATATCGGCACGTACCACCTGAACATTCAAGCCCTCAAGGGACTCCAGCCCCTCCTCTGGGTGAACCACAGCCAAAACATCGTAACCCAAATTGAGAAAGTACCTTACCACATTGTTACCGACTAACCCCGTTGCACCTGTTACTGCCACTAACACAGTGGATTCACCTCACTTTAATTCCAAAAAGTAAAACATTTACCAGGTACTCCACTGCTTTTCTCAGTGCATCTTCGTTTTCGAAGGAACTTAGCTGTGTTTCCACTCCTTTTAACCACAAAAGAACAGTGTTTGCAAGCAGCTCTGCATTAGTTTTGCGGAAAGCCCCCAGTTCCATACCATTTTCCAATATGCTCTCCAGGGTACTACGCTCAAAGTTGTCATAACGCTGGTGCACTTCCTTTATGAGGGGGAAAAGCTGGTCATACTCCTCTTGGAACCTTGCGTACTCTCTTGACAGCCTCCCTATTTCAAGGCTCCTGCTTAGCGCATATGCCTTAAGCTTTTCTTCAGGAGTGGAAGCGTTTTTCACAGCATCATCAATGCTTCGCATGAGCTCGCCAACTTCTTCATCGATGACAGCTCTGAGTAAAGACTCCTTGTCAGGGAAATAGTAATAAATGGCTGATTTAACCTTCCCAAGTGCCCTCGCAATGTCAGAGACAGTAGTCTTCTTATAACCAAACTGCTGGAACAACGTTTTGGCAGTTTGCACAACAGAAGTTCTAAAGTCGTCGTTATTTGACTTTTTTACCATTATGTTCAAATTATACAACAAGTTACCATCCACAGCTAAGAAATAGAAGCTTTTCTCCCAACTTAGCTTAGTCACCAAGAAGCCAAGTACCGCTAATAAGCGATAACGAACAACTCTGTTGGAGCATCTTTAGTATCCCAGCCCTTCCGAACTCTGAAACGGCTTAGTTTTTGGCATTTTCGCCGTGTCTTGTCCTCCTGCGTAGCTGTTCACACAAGGCCCTCTTTGGCAAACTTGGTAACATATAAACCATGACGCAAGAAACTTCTCAAACAAATCCTATTAGAGCCATTGCCCTGCTTTCAGGCGGCTTGGACAGCATGCTGGCAGCCAAACTTGTTTTGGAGCGGGGCATTGAAGTCATAGGCATTTCTTTTGAAAGTCCTTTTTTCAATGCAGACCGAGCCAGAAAGGCAGCAATACAGTTAGGCATACCACTGATAACCTGGGACATCACCGATGAGCTTACTCAGGTTCTAAAGAATCCCAAGCACGGCTATGGCAGGTTTTTCAACCCCTGCATCGACTGTCATGCCTTGATGGTGAAAAAAGCTTTGGAGCTTTTACCTTCGCTACAAGCCCAGTTCATCATCACAGGTGAAGTGCTTCACCAAAGGCCCAAGAGTCAAAAGATGCACGGCCTCATGGCCGTAGCTAAAGATAGTGGCGCTCAGGATCTCATCCTCAGGCCTTTGTCGGCAAAACTGCTGCCACCCACAAAACCAGAAAAGGAAGGCTGGGTTGACCGATCCCAACTACTTGACATACAAGGGCGGTCTCGCCAAAGACAGC
>DUSQ01000082.1 GCA_012842545.1 Coprothermobacter sp. | reverse complement strand
GTCGACGTTACGCCCATGTTATCTGTGACTTCAATGAGTATTGTGTACGTTCCCGTTGCTGTGAACGTGGTAGTCGCAATGTATGTACCTTCGACTTTGGTGGCTGTTAAAGGCGTCTCGTCTATAAGAACTTGGACTTGGCTAACTTCCACATCATCAAAAGCCTCGAAGGATACCGTCGCATTTACAGGCTCCTGGAATATGAAGGTAAGTGTAGCGCCACTTGCAATATCGCTTACCGTTTCGCCGCTAATCTCAATTGAAACATTTGATATCGTCGGTGCGCTATTCTTTGCCACTACAGCCCTGAACTCGACTGTTTGGTTATTGGAATCCACAGCCTTGATGTAGATAACATTAGACTCAGCGAGGGTTACAGGAAGAGGTAAGGACAGAGACTTAAGAGTGGTATTGCCACCAAGAATCACTACGTCGTTTACCTTGATTTCATACGATGTCAGCTGAACATCATCGGATATAAGGAAGTTCAAAGTACCGTCTTCGGGTAGGTCAGATAGTATCAATGTCTCTCCGTTCTCAAGAGTGTACGACTCTTCTCCGAGCTTCAAGGTCACATCGGAAATTGTCGGGAACCGATCGATGGTTACATTCACTGTGCAGGTGAATGTAGTTTCCTGACCCACATTGTCTTTCGCAGTAATTTCTATGCGATTTGCACCGCTGCTCAGGGTAAGGAGCTTTGTGTAACTTCCATCAGTGAGAGCAAGCGTTGCGCCGTTAACCTTTACTTCCACAAGCTCAATTGTATCCGTTGCTGAGAAAGTAAGTGTGGCAGTCGGGTCAGAAACGGTAATATCCACACTCGCCGCATCGGTCAGTCCCTCAGAAAGATCTTGCCCGCTAATGCCTTTGTAGGAAAGTTCTACATCAGAAATTGTCGGTTTCTTATCCTCAGTTAAATTCAACTGAATAGTATAAGTCGTTACATTGTCAACATCGTCTTTGGCTTTGATGGAAATCGTGTAACTACCAGCTGCAGTGAACTCATATGTTGCTGTGTAATTGCCGGTAACGTCAAGCTTGACAAGAGAGTCACCGTCTTTAGTTACTTCAACCCAGGCATCGTAAACCGCAACATCGTCAGTAGCTGTAAATGTAATGGTTGCCCTTGTGGGAAGTGGCATTGTGACGTTGTATTCTCCGCCGTCAGTAGCTGTAATGGTTGTGCCAGTTTCAGCACCTGCAAGCACTAGCTGGACATTGGAGATAGAGGGATCTTGTTCATCTTCTACCAGAGTTACCCAAGACTCAAAGGTGACAACCTGGCCGGCCAAATCTACCACTTTTACCACTATGTGGTATGTGGTCGCCGTCAGGAAGTTGTAGGTTGCGACGAGAGTCGAATCTTCGTCACTCTTGACTGCGAGTTCACCATTAACCGTGATTTCCGATGAACTCCCGTCTATGGTATCGGAGTCATCTGCAACTTTAACCGTAATGGTGCCTGTGCCCAAACTCCTTACACCCAACGTCGCTGTTTCACCATCCACCAGTGGAACGTCTAAAGAATCGTCCACTTTTAGAGAAACAGCTTCAATTTCCGGTGGCGTATCCAGCTTAACTTTGAAGGACATAGATGCAGGCTGCCCTGAGCTGTCTGTTGTGCTTATTGTTACAGTGTAATCAATTTGAGAAGCATCAAAGGAGTATGTAGCTGTGTAGATGTTGCCCGAAACATGAGTAACAGCTACTGTAGCACCGTCAACTTTTACTGCTACTGCGCTGACGGCTTGATCATCAGCTACAGTGAATGTCAGGCTGCCAACAGCTGGTACCGAAGGCACTGTTGCTGTGTACCTTTCCCCATTGGTAGCAGCGATTGTGGTAGCACCAACTTGTAACTGTACATCTTTAATCTCAGGCTTTGTGTCCTCTACAAGCCTTATGGAGAAGCTTACTGTAGTTGTCTGATTGGCGCTGTCTGTGGCAG
>DUSQ01000011.1 GCA_012842545.1 Coprothermobacter sp. | reverse complement strand
ACAGATGATTATCCACAATTAAAATACCTTCCAATCACCACTGATCCAGTTTCTTAAGACAATACCTAAACTCTGAATTACCTCGTCTTTGTAAACTAGACCAGTCTAAAACTTTGCTTTGTATCAAGAGCATTTTCAACCCTTTACAAATATTATCATCCTAAACGGCGGTGTTGTTCGATTACTGCATCTTCAATAGACAAGATAACTATAGGCTATGCTAGTTTTCTAACACAAGAGTTATGAGTGCTATAATCGTATGTACAATGTTCTGTATATTTCATGAAAATGGTCCTTTTGATCCAAAGGTTTCAGGCATCTCAGAACAAACAAATTGCTCCCTCAGTGTAAGAGTCGTAAAGAAAAGAAGAAAGGTTAACGTGAGGTGATGGAATAATATGGATACCTACCCATTGGAGTTCTTAACAGTAGAGCAAGCAAAAGAAATACAGTTTAAGCTTGTCGATGTCATAACTAACCATTTTTCAGGTGATGAATTCCTGAGCTTAGGTGACTTAGGCGTTGTCCCTTCTCTTGGAAGGCCTACAACCACTGCAAAAGTGGAAGAAACATTAGCAGACTTTTTTGGTGCAGAAGACACTGTTTTGGTAAGAGGTGCTGGGACTGGCGCCATACGTTTCGCGTTGCAGTCCATCCTTAAACCGGGAGATAGAGTCTTAATACACGATGGACCAGTTTATTCAACCACTGCTACCACCATGGAGTACATGGGACTTCGGCTAAAGAGAGTGGATATGAACCAAACAGATGCAGTTCTTGAAACCCTAAGGGATGATCCAGAAATCAAGGCTGTTTACATCCAACATTCTAGGCAAAAAAGCTCTGACAGTTATAACATGTATGACCTTATTAAAAACATTAGACAAACTTCCACACTCCCCATAATAACTGATGAAAACTACACAGTGTTTAAGACTTCTTACATTGGCACACAAGTAGGTGCTAATGCTTCCTGCTTTTCGTGTTTCAAGCTGTTAGGGCCAGAAGGTATAGGATGCGTAGTTGGTGACAAAGAAATAGCAGACCGCATCAGAAGAATGAATTACTCAGGCGGAGGTCAAGTACAGGGTTTCGAAGCTATGGAAGTACTCAGAGCCATGGTGTTCGTACCTGTTATGGCAGCATTGCAAGCTGAGGAAATCAGCAAAATCGCAGAAGCCATCAACAATGGTCTCGTTGAAGGAGTTAAGACTGCTCATATCACCAATGCACAATCGAGAACCATATTGGTTGAGCTTTATGAACCCATATCAACAAGAGTCATTGAAGAGGCAAATAAACTTGGTGCTGCGACGCATCCTGTGGGAGCGGAGTCTAAATATGAGATTACTCCCATGTTCTACAGAGCTTCAGGAACATTCATACAGGAGAATCCTGAAATGAAAGACTACTGGATAAGGGTTAACCCCATGAGAGCAGGAAGTCAAACAGTTTTGAGAATACTACAAGAAGCTCTAAAAAGAGCAAGAGGTGAAGCATGTTCCTAAAAGCCGCGTTAACTAACAATCCCGAATTGATCGAAGCAGCGAGCTATTTCCATGAAAATGGAAAGATCCCGCCTAATACTTATTGCATTGATTTGGACACTGTGAGAAGAAATACCTTCTTAATAAGGGAAAAAGGCAAAGAATACGGCATTGAACTATACTTCATGACAAAACAGTTTGGACGCAATCCCTTGGTTGCTCAAGCCATTGTGGACAGCGGTATTGAAAAAGCAGTTGCCGTGGACATGGACGAAGCACGCCTGTTACACGAGAACCACATAAAGTTGGGACACATTGGTCATCTGGTTCAAATACCCACCTCCCAGATCAAGGAAGCTTTGGAAATGAAGCCTGAAGTAATAACATGCTTTTCCTTGGACAAGATTCTGCAGCTAAACAGCGCAGCTGAAGAAATAAACATGACACAGGATATCCTTCTTCGTGTAATTGATGATAGAAGTTTTGTTTATCCCGGCCAAGAGGGTGGTATCACATTGGAACAATTACAGTACGTCATCGAGCAAACGAAAAGACTCAAAGGCGTTCAAATTGTTGGCGTTACAGCTTTTCCCTGTTTCCTGTATAACGAGCAGAGTAGCAAAATTGAACCCACGACGAACATGAATGTACTCATGGATGCCGTTCAAATCCTGAAAAGCCAAAGAGTTCCGGTGAAGCAGATAAATGCACCCAGTGCAACTTGTGTTTCTTCTATTCCTCTATTGAGTTCTTTGGGCGCCACCCATGGAGAGCCAGGGCACGCGCTTACTGGTACTACACCACTTCATGTCTCAGGAAAAGAACCGGAGAATGTTGCCATGGTGTATGTTACTGAAGTTTCTCATCGTAGCGAAAAGGAAGCATTCGTTTTTGGTGGAGGATTCTACAGCCGTTCACACGTCACATGTGCCTACAGTCCCAGACTCAAAAAAACTTTCGAGGCAGTGGAGTTACCTCCTGAAAACATCGATTATTACGGTTCGGTATTTGATCCTGACCACTCATTAGAAGTAGGTGATACTCTTGTTTATGCTTTTAGGACCCAAGTATTTGTGACTCGAGCAAAGGTAGCTGTGCTAGAAGGCTTACAAGAAGGAAAACCAAGAATTGCTGGCATATTTGATTCACATGGAAAGGAGATAAAATGAAACGCGTTTTACTACTGGTTATTGACAGCTTAGGCGTTGGAGCCATGGATGATGTT
>DUSQ01000065.1 GCA_012842545.1 Coprothermobacter sp. | reverse complement strand
GCTAACGTCTGTGTTATTGCTGCTGTTAGTGTCGTCTTCCCATGGTCTATGTGCCCTATGGTCCCTACATTTACGTGCGGCTTCGTCCTCTCAAATTTCTCTTTCGCCATTACTCTTCACTCCTCCTTAGTTTCCCTCTTGACTCAATGATGGTCTCTGCAATTTTGGACGGAACTTCCTCATAGTGAGAGAATTCCATAACAAAACTACCACGGCCCTGTGTAAGAGAGCGTAATACGGTTGCATAACCAAACATCTCAGCCAGTGGCACCTCTGCTCTGATTTCCTGCAGGTGCCCCTGCGCTTCAATTCCCATGATTCTTCCACGTCTGGAACTCAAGTCACCCATGACATCTCCCATGTAATCTTCTGGAACCACTACCTCCACTTTCATGATGGGCTCCAACAGAACTGGATCAGCCTCAGGTATGCCCACCCTGACAGCTCTTGCCGCAGCTAAGTGGAAGGCGATCTCAGAAGAGTCCACCTCGTGATAGGAACCATCGACCAGGGTGGCTTTCACATCGACTATGGGGTATCCGGCAATAACGCCGTTTTCAAAAGCCTCTCTGATACCCTTTTCCACAGCTGGAATGTATTCCTTGGGGATTACACCACCAACAATCTTATTCTCAAAAATGATACCAGTTCCTCTGGGTAAAGGCTCAAATTCAACGACTACGTGACCATACTGACCCCGACCACCGCTCTGTCTTATGTACTTGCCCTCGGCCCTAACAGGCTTCTTAATGGTTTCCCTGTAAGAAACCTGTGGCTTTCCGATATTGGCATCTACCTTGAATTCCCTACGCAGCCTATCCACGATGATTTCCAGGTGCAGCTCTCCCATACCGGAGATTATGGTTTCACCAGTTTCCTGATCAACTTTTACTCGGAAAGTAGGATCTTCTTCAGATAAGCGCTGCAGACCCATGGAAAGTCTGTCTTGGTCTTGCTGAGTCTTAGGTTCAATGGAAAGCGAAATAACTGGTTCAGGTATAAACAAGGACTCCAGTATGATAGGTGCATTTTCATCAGCCAAGGTGTCACCCGTTGACACATTCCGCATTCCCACTATGGCGCCCAAGTCTCCAGCACCAATAGCTTCTACGTCTTCTCTGTGACTGGCATGCATCCTTAAAAGCCTGGATACTCTTTCTTTCGAGTCCTTTGTCACGTTGTAAACATAAGAACCGGCATGCAAAACACCAGAATATACCCTGACCCACGCCAATTTACCCACGTAGGGGTCAGTCTGTATCTTAAATATGAAAGCCGCCAGCGGTTCGCTGTCCAAAGGCTCCCTTTCTTCCTCTTCATTTGTCTTGGGATTGATACCAGTTACCGGTGGCAGGTCCAATGGACTGGGCAAGTAGTAAACTACTGCGTCCAGCAGTGGTTGAATACCCTTGTTCTTGTAAGCTGAACCACCTAATACTGGAACGATTTTTCTCTGTATGGTGCCCTTTCGTAGACACATTCTTATCTCATCAGTGCTGATATCCTCGCCTTCCAAGTACTTTTCCATGACCTCATCGTCCATCTCCACCGCAGCTTCTACTAACTTTTCGCGATATTCCTCCACCAAATCAAGCATGTCCGCAGGGATGGGTCTTTCTTCAAAAGACGTGCCAAGCACATCAGTCCAGTAATAGGCTTTTCTCTCAATAAGGTCCACTACTCCCTGGAAGTTCTCTTCACTGCCAATCATGAGCTGCACAGGCACGGCATTTACGCCCAGTCTTTCTTTCATGGTGTTGATGGCTCTCAAGAAGTTTGCACCGTTGCGGTCCATTTTATTTACAAAAACAATACGTGGTACGCTGTACCTGTCAGCCTGACGCCACACAGTTTCGGTTTGAGGCTGCACACCGGCAACAGCATCTATGACCACAACGGCACCATCAAGCACTCTAAGTGAACGTTCCACCTCAATTGTAAAGTCCACATGTCCGGGCGTATCGATGATATTGATTCTGTGACCCTTCCAAAAACAGGTCGTAGCAGCTGCCATTATGGTTATGCCACGTTCTTTCTCTTGATCCATGAAGTCCATGGTGGCAGTCCCATCATGGACTTCACCCAATTTGTGGCTCTTTCCGGTAAAGAATAGAATTCGCTCAGTAGTTGTGGTTTTACCAGCATCTATGTGAGCTGCAATGCCAATGTTGCGTGTTCTCTCTAGCGTGTATTCCCTGTGATCCGCCATTAATTATCACCATCTCAAGTGAGCAAACGCCTTATTAGCCTCTGCCATTCTATGGATTTCTTCCCGCCTCTTAGCGGCATAACCTTGTCCCTTATAAGCATCTACTAATTCGGCAGCTAACTTCTTTTCCATTTCTCCGGCGCCCCTGTCACGAGCACCATTCACAATCCACCTTAGAGCTAAAGCCAAAGCACGCCTTTCGGGTACCTCCACCGGTATTTGGTAAACGGCACCACCAATACGGCGCGACCTGGTTTCTACCAAGGGCTTCGTATTCTCAATGGCTTTTGAAAGAATGTCAATGGGGTCTTCATTCAATTGTTCAGAAGCAATTCTTAACGCTTCGTAAACAATTTTCTCCGCTTTGGATTTCTTACCACCAATCATGACCTTGTTTATGAGCTTCGCAACCAGCACACTACCATAAATGGGGTCAGCTGGCACAGTACGTGGTGTTGGACTTCCTCCTCTGGGCATGTTTTAGCTTCCTCCTTTTGGTCTCTTAGCGCCGTACTTAGAACGGCCCTGCCTTCTATCTTCAACTCCTGCAGCGTCGTAAACACCTCGGACGATGTGATAACGCACACCTGGTAAGTCTTTTACACGTCCACCTCGGACAAGAACCACAGAGTGCTCCTGCAGGTTATGACCAATACCAGGTATGTACGCCAGAACCTCATAGCCGTTAGACAAACGCACTCGGGCAATTTTTCTCAGAGCCGAGTTAGGCTTCTTCGGCGTCATCGTACGCACCACAAGACAAACACCCCTCTTCTGAGGGTTGCCTTCCAATGCCTGCGACTTCGACTTTGTTTTTACTTTCTCGCGGCCATATTTGACCAACTGGTTAAACGTCGGCAATACAAACACCTCCTGATTTACCTAATAACATCACTTCAAAAGTGTACACTACTTTTTTACTCTATGATAAAGTCGTCTTCCTTGTAGATACCTGTTCCAGCGGGTATCCTCCGAGCTATTATAACATTTTCTTTGAGCCCTTTTAACTTATCCACTTTACCTGCAATAGCAGCATCTACAAGCACTTGCGGCGTCTCCTGGAACGAAGCCGCTGCAAGCCAGCTCTTCGAAGACTTCGATACCTTAGTTACACCCATGCAAAGCTGACGCCCTCTGGGAGCCTTTTTGCCTTGCAAAGTCCAGTATCTGACTTCCTGCTCATAATCAGTCCACTCCACCACATCGCCTGGAAGCATTTCCACAGAATCACCAGATTCGTCAATAAATACCTTTGAGAACATTTGCCTGAGTACGACCTCGAAATGCTTGTCGTTGATTTCCACTTTCTGAGATGCGTAAACGCTTTTGATCTCACCTATGAGGTAGTCGGCTGCAGCGTTCTTACCAAAAGCCCTAAGTAGTAGCGAAGCGTCAATGCTGTCGAATACAAGACGGTAGCCCGGAAATAGGTACTTTGTGCCCATGTCGTCAGGACGTATTCTTAGTTTCCTGGATTCCGCGTTGGTCACAAAAGCTCCAAAGGAATCACCCTGCTTCACCACGATTATGGTGAACAGCTCTTGTCCATGCTCAGTCACCGTGAATGTTTCCTGAACTACGCCGTCCATGGGCGCCATGGCAACTAACTTACCTTTCTTCGCTGGACGCTTAGCATCAATGTCAAATGAAAAATCCACATCCCCAACATACAAACTATCAGCGTAACCAGCAAAGAAGTTTTTGAGCTGTGCAGGATCGTCTCCCTTTATTCCAGCAGCCACAGCAATGTACCAAGGAACAATGCTAAGTTCACTTCTTAGTGTGTTCTGCACGTTGTCAAGTTTTTCACGGAAGTGACCACTAATAGAGCCAACGTGTTCCTCCAACGAGGCAGCATGAAGAGCATCCATGAAAACACGCTCGAATTCTCCAGCTTTCCTCTCAAGAAGCCGATAAAGCTCCTCCATCATTTCGTTCGCTCTATTTAGACTACTCAAGTCCAGGCCATTCCAATCGTATCCCTGCAGCAGCTCGTGCCTTATCTGGAACAGGTGCTCATTAAGTACTTTACCTAAATCAGCGAACCAATTCCTTACAATCTTCTTAAGGTTCTTTGCTGCATCAGGGTCTTCAATTTCGTTAAGATGTGCCTTTAACACGTTGTCCAGCTCGCCGACAAAGGATTCCATGGCATTAGAAACGTAGCGCTCAATCTTCTGCTCCGCACCGTCAAATACGGCAAAGAAATCCTGAAGTGGAAGCACGATATCCGTTAAGGCATTTTTCTTTCTCGCCTCGAAAAGCTCCTCTACTCGTGGCAGACCACCTGTGATGTCCTCTCCAGCTACGCCGCCCGTGTGGAACGTTCTGAGTGTTAGCTGGGTACCAGGTTCTCCAATGGACTGAGCAGCTACCACACCCACACTCTCGCCTTTTTCCACCAGTCTTCTTCTGGACAAGTCCCTACCATAGCAGGTGACACAAACGCCGTCTTCACTGAGACACGTGATGGGGCTGTGAATCTTCACAGATTTAACGCCTGCGCGGTCAATTCTTTGTGCATCTTGAGCAGTTATTTCTTGCCCTGCTCTGACCAGGATTTGACCAGTGCCGGGATCAACAATGTCTTCTGCGGCAAAACGTCCCCAAATACGGCTACCCAACTCAGCTATGACGCTGCCGTCGGTGGCTTCCAGATCCCTTATGAGTAGGCCTTCTTCACGCTTAACGACTAAATCTTCTACACCCAGCTCTTTCAGGCGATAAGCCAAGGAAGGAGTCACCTTTGTCCCTTTTGGCAGTACCTCATCACCGATGCGCATCTCACCTGGAAGTACGAAGTTCGTGTGGTTCAGACCATAAACAAAATTGTCAGGATCAAGTAAATCAGAAACACGCACCATTTCCATGTCGCGTCTTACCAGTATTTCAATGCCTGCCTCAGCTATGAGCTGTGCTTCCTCAACACCAATGACTTGACCTCTGCGAACCACTGGTTCGTCAAAGCCAGGCAGTGTCACATCTTCCTCAGCAAAACGTCCCACCAATGCGGCAGCCACGTCTTCGTAAGTCTTAGGTCCCACACTTACCACGGCGTGGTCGTCCTCTGTAATGGTCACAGACTGCACCACGTCCACCAAACGCCTGGTAAGGTAACCTGCGTCAGCGGTCTTTAAAGCCGTATCAGCTTGCCCTTTACGTGCACCGTGAGTGCTTACAAAGTACTCCTGTATGGTCAGACCTTCCAGTAAGGAGTCAATAATGGGGTATTCAATGATCCTACCTGTGGGGTCTGCCATCAGACCTCTCAGGCCCACCAACTGTCGCACCTGGTCTTTGTTCCCTCTGGCGCCGGAAGTGAACATCATGTAAAGGTGATCCGTTTCCTTGAAATAATCAGTCAGGCTATCGGTGACCTGTTCCACCACGTCTCGCCAAATGTTAACTATTTTCTCGTAACGTTCTTCCACCGTGAGTCGTCCAAAGTTATACTCCTGCTCTATTCGTTCAATCTTCTCACGAGCTTCCTCTACGAGTTTCTCCTTTGAGGGTACCACGCTAAGATCCAGAGCACTTATGGTCAAGCCAGAGAACGTGGCGTATTTAAAACCAAGCTCTTTTATGGCGTCCAGCACGTGAATGGAGTCACTAAGCCCCAACCTGTCAATGGCATCGTTTATGTAGTTGTAAAGGACTTTCTTCGTCATGGTTTCGTTAGCGAAAGGCAGTGTCTGAAGTCCATTTTCAGCAAGCCGCTGATTTATGAAGTGGTTAAATATGACCCTACCCACTGTGGTATTGCCCTTCTTTGCTGTGTCTATTTCCTGAACCGCACCAAGAGCAGAACCATCTCCTTTGAGTAGTGGCGCATACCAGATATGGGCATGCAGGTCAACCTTGTTCGTTTCCAGAGCTCTCTCCACCTCGTGAGCGCTGTAAAAGATCGCTCCATCACCCTTAAAGTCGCCCTCAATATCAGCTGTCAGGAAATAAGGCCCTATGACCAAATCCTGCGTAGGAGCAGCCAAAGGCTCACCATGAGCTGGTGACAGAATGTTCAAGTGCGATGACATGAGGAATCTGGCTTCTGACAGAGCCTGATTGGAAAGTGGAACATGAACTGCCATCTGGTCACCGTCAAAGTCAGCGTTGAAAGGAGGACAGATCATGGGTGGAACAGAAATGGCTTTTGAATCCACCAATACAGGTTCAAAGGCTTGTATACTGGGCCTGTGAAGTGTGGGAGCTCGGTTCAAGAGCACATAGTAGCCCTTCACGATGTCAGCCAGCACAGGCCATATGCGAGGATCATAGCTCTCGATCATTTTTTTAGCCTGCTTGGCAGTACTCGCTATTTCCCTTCTTTGTAGTTCGCCAATGAGCATGGGTTTAAACAGCTCTGCTGCCATGATTCTGGGAATCCCAGTCTGATTCAGTTTCAGATCGGGCCCAATCACAATGACAGAACGGCCGCTGTAGTCCACCCTTTTACCCAATAGATTCTGTCTGAACCTGCCCTGCTTGCCGCTAAGCTTGTCCGTAAGCGATTTTAACTGCCTTCCTCTGGAGTCCTTAACGGGCTTATCTTTTCTGCTATTATCAATGAGGGCTTCCACCGCTTCCTGTAGCAACCTCATTTCGTTCCTAATAATCAGGTCAGGAGCCTTTTGTTCTCTGAGCCTCTTGAGTCTCAGGTTGCGGTTTATGATTCTCCTATAAAGTTCATTTAAATCTGAGGATTTAGCACGTTCATTCTTGTCGAAAATGAGTGGCCTTAGATCAGGAGGCAATACGGGTAGTACCTCCAGCACCATCCAAGAAGGATTGGTTTTGCTCCTCAGGAAACCATTTACTACTTGCAGCCGTTTTGTGAGCTTCTGCTTCTTTTGTCCTGAAGCTTCTTCAAGCTGTTCAACTAAGTAATCTACCCAGTCCTGCAGCTTATCCGGGCTGTAGTTCTTTTCAAGTAGTTCTTTGATGGCTTCCCCACCTGTGAGGGTTCTCAGAAGTGGCTCTTCATTCCTTAGAATGTCCACGTCAATGAGAAGCCTGTATGCTTCAGCTTCTTCATCACTGAGCAGATCAAGTGGATTCACTCGAGGTGCCACAAAGGAAGTGGAAACGACGAGTTGCTTGCTAAGAGTTTCAAAAAGTTCTTCTCCGTCCTCAAAGCCCAATCTACTAAAAACCTCAGCTGCAAATACGTTGTCCCTTGTGAAGGCTTCGCTGAGAAGCAATGTGAGCATTTGCCAAACCTGATCTTGAGAAACCGGCCTCAAGCCTCTTATCAATTTCAGCTCATAGCCAGTAACTATTAAATCTGATTCCTCCTCATCTGACAGCTCCGCTCCCAGTACGTGCTTAATGATCTGCAGTGCTCTTTCCTTGTCATCATCTATGAGGATCTCATAATCCTGAACACGATCCAAAAGTCTGGTAACATCTTTAAGCACCATGGAACAAGCATTTCTGAGCACATCTTCCATGCTTTGCCCTTCTCTGGGCATCACACTGAAATAGCCAAAGTTATTTACAACCTCGTAGCCACCATCCAATATCTTGTCAATGTCAATATCTTCCAGGCCCAAGGCTGCTAATACAAATCTGACATCTTTCTCGATGAGTGGACGCTGCTCTTCCCATGTTAAATTGCGCTGATCAAGTATTTCTCTTATTTGCTGAATATCCGCTACCAAATTCTGCAGCGACAAAGCCAATCCTCTTGCCATGACTTTGTATTTGTTCACGCCAGGAGATGGCACCGCTTCCACGCGGTAATAAGGAACTACGCTGTAAGCACCTGAAACGATTTTAGACAGCGCCGATTCAAAATCCCCAGTACCCAGCGTAGTAGCAACCATCTTACCTAAGAGATACTGTTTATCTTCGTTATCGGCAGCAGCACCAGCTTTGCTAAGTAGTTCACTTCTCTTTAAGTTAAAAGCCCCGAAAACCTCTGAAACCAAATGCATGATGAAGCTGGAGCTGGTAATAGTCGCACCCCTGCTGTAAAGCTCAAGGGCTTCCTCGAAAGGTAGCCACTTACCATCAGTGAATACGGGAGCTTTCACACATTCGATGAATTCATCCTTGGTTATGTGCCTGCCGCTAGCCACAGGATTCACATTGATCCTGCGCATATCAGTGGGGAACTTTTCCAGCTGTTCTCCAACAAACTCGAGCAGTTCTTCCTTTGAAGCTACTAAAGCCGTGATTCCCTTAACACCGGTAAGCACTTGCTCTTGTTCATCTGGCAAAAGCATCAAATACTGCTCAGATGTGAGTAATTCGAAATCTCCGTTAGTACGCAGTACGTAAGCGCTGTTCCTCCAAATTTCTTTAACCATGGTGACGGGTACGCCGTAACTCGTGGAAATCAGTTCATTCAGACGTCTGATTACGTAATTTGCCGTTTTGTAAACAGAAAGCTGTTTGTAGGTCTTAATGTTTTCTGAAAGTAGATCATAGACATCTTTTAAAGCTGCTTCCAGCAGTAACAAACCCGAACTAAAGTCAGGAGTACCGGCAAGCTCTAAACGGTCTAAAGGTATGCCCTGCACATCAGCCACGGAATGGAGCACTAACTTTTGCCCCAAGAACCAAAATGAAAAAGCCAGAGCCTTTTCACTGCTCATCACAGTCAAACGAGGCAGTATGTCAGGTCCCGTGTCAGTTGCCAAATTGGAGGTGTAGTAAATCACCCGTTCCAGATCTTTCTGCTTCATGTCCACCATGAAGCCCAGTCTGGATTGGGCATTCCTGAAGAACCAAGGATGCACAATGGGTGTACCAAGCTCAATGTGGCCCATGCGTTCCCGACGCACAGAACTGCGTGTTACTTCAACACCACAGCGTTCGCACACTTGCCCTTCATATTTTCTTCCCTTGTACTTTCCACACGCACACTCATAGTCGCGCGTGGGACCAAATATTTTTTCACAGAACAAGCCATCGGGTTCTGGCCTGTTCGTTCTATAGTTAACAGTTTCGCTCTTTTTTACTTCACCATGGGACATTGACCTTATTTCATCAGGGGATGCCAATCTCACTCTTAGGGCATCAAAGTCCATACCTTGCCTCACTCCTCTTCAGTAGTGAACTTCGGGAGAGACACTCCAGGTATCTCCAAAGTCTTTTCTTTCTTTTCTGTTTGAAGCTTCTCCACCATGAATCCCAGCGCTTTAAGCTCCAACTCGAGCACCTTGAAGGACTCCGGAAGTTGCGGTGGTTCCAATGGCTGGTTGCGTGTCAGGGCTATGTAAGCTTTCTTCCTGCCTTCCACATCGTCAGACTTCACCGTGAGCATTTCCTGAAGCACATAGCTGGCTCCATAGGCTTCCAGCGCCCATACTTCCATTTCTCCCAACCTCTGGCCACCAAAGTGTGCTCTTCCACCCAGAGGCTGCTGTGTTACCAGTGCGTAGTCTCCAGTGGAACGTGCATGCCATTTGTCCTCAACCATGTGGATGAGCTTCATCATGTACATGTAACCCACAGTCACATCGGAAAGGAATTCTTCGCCTGTTCTTCCATCACGTAGAACCACCTTGCCGTTTTCTGGCAGTCCGGCTTGTTTGAGAAGT
Organism: Coprothermobacter sp.; assembly: GCA_012842545.1. Taxonomy (GTDB): domain Bacteria; phylum Coprothermobacterota; class Coprothermobacteria; order Coprothermobacterales; family Coprothermobacteraceae; genus Coprothermobacter. The sequence goes on along the minus strand of DUSQ01000065.1, from coordinate 3,369 downwards.
TCTTTAACGCCTTCCACACCAAAGTTGCTGAATATGGGTACTTCTACCTTGAAGCCCAGGACTTTAGCAGCCAACCCCAGATGAAGCTCCAACAGTTGACCAATGTTCATTCTGGAAGGAACTCCCAGCGGATTGAGCACAATATCCACGGGTCTGCCATCAGGCAAGAAAGGCATGTCCTCCTCGGGCAATACCCTGGAAACCACACCCTTGTTTCCGTGTCTTCCTGACATCTTATCTCCGGGCTGGATTTTTCTCTTCTGTGCCACAAAAACCTTAACAGCCTTTATCTTTCCTGTTTCACTATTCCTTAGAATCTGAGTGTCCACAACGATTCCGCCTTCAGCAGGTGGCACTCTCAGAGAGGTGTCTTTTACTTTGTCCAGTTTCTCACCGAAAATGGCGCTGAGTAGCTTGGTTTCAATGGATTTATCCTCCTCTTCTTTGGGAGTCACCTTACCAACCAAGATGTCACCAGGTTTTACTTCCGTACCAACCATGACAATACCGGTTTCAGGATCCAAATACCTCTTCTCCTGCTCCGATACGGAATCAGGAAGGTCATATGTGATCTCCTCAGATCTGCCTCTGCTAAGTTCAGCAACTTCTACCATGTACTCACGTATGTGCACTGAGGTGAATACGTCATCCTTGACCAAACGCTTGCTGATAAGTATGGCGTCCTCGTAGTTATAACCTTCCCAGGGCATGAAAGCCACAAGAACGTTACGGCCCAAAGCCAGCTCACCGTTGTCGGAAGTGATGGCTTCAGCCAAAACATCACCTTTCTTAACTTTTTGCCCCTGTTTAACCTTGGGCCTAAAGTGAATCACCGTGTCCTGATTGGTTCTGTCGAAGACTTTCATCTGATAGGTTTTTTCATACCCATCTTCTGCCTTTATCTTCACTTGTTTACCATCCACGTAAGAAACCGTGCCGTCCTGATTTGCTTTTATGACGTAGTCCAAAGATTCAACCACATGCTTTTCCATGCCCGTAGCCACAATGGGTGACTCAGCATTGATAAGCGGAACAGCCTGCCTCTGCATGTTAGAGCCCATAAGCGCACGTATGGCGTCGTCAGACTCCAAGAAAGGAACCAGTGAAGCTGAAATAGAGAATGGCTGAGTCACACTGACATCCATGAGCGTAATCTGTTCTCTGTCCACTGCTACCCACTGACTTCTGTGCCTGGCAAGTATTCTGTCCACATTAATCTTTCTGCCATCCAAAGGAGTGTCGGCAGGTACAATGTACTCCTTCTCCTCTTCTAAAGCGTCCATCCAAACTATTTCATCAGTTACTTCGCCATTGACCACGCGTCTGTAAGGGGTTATCAAAAACCCGTACTCATTAAGCCTGGCATAAGTCGCCAGTGACAGTATGAGTCCAATGTTTTGTCCTTCTGGCGTCTCAATGGGGCACAATCTGCCGTAGTGCGTGTGGTGAACGTCACGAACTTCAATACTGGCATGCTCACGACTCAAGCCACCTCGACCCATGGCAGTCACGCGACGTTTGTGCGTTATTTCAGTTAATGGGTTTGTGTACTCCAAGAGCTGATGTACTTCTGATGGATTAACAAAACGCCAAACGTATTGAGTTAATATGTTCTGAGCCAGAACGCGGTGAAGTTTGAGCTCAGGTTCTTTCTGTTGGTTAATCATCTCGTCACGGGCGGTCTTAACCAAACGCTCGAAGGCACTGGCAAATACCTCGTAATACAGCTCACCAATGGCACGAACACGCCTGTTACTCAGGTGGTCAATATCATCGGGCATGGTAGAACCAATGCAGTAAGCCAGCAATATGCCACCCAGTTCTGCCAGCATTTCGTCGGTGAGTGAATCTTCCACCTTTATGCCATAGCGGTGTTCAATGTGGTATGCACCCACACGACCAATTTGATTTCTTTTCGGATCAAATAATAGTTGCCTGAATCGTCTTTCTGCTTCCCTATCTGAAAGTGTTTCGCCTGTCCTTCTTTTTTCCAGCTCCACAAAAGCACTACCCTGGAAATATTTCTTTATGGGGACATGCAAAACCACAAAATCTGTTACTTTCCTTAAGCTCTTGGCTAAATCAGGATCCAAAGCACGACCTTCCAAGCTTTCTCCATCCACTTCCACGTCGTCTGCGATGACCCAACCTTCATAAGCTTTCATCTGACCCCGAACAGGAACTTTTACCTTGACGTCATACTTGCCAGATCTAACCATGGGAATTACATATGATTTAAAGAACGTTTCCACATCGCGGGTGCTCATGGGTGAATTAGCACGAACCACTACTGAACCGTCTTTGTCCAAAACGTCTTCCAAAGGCTCGGTCTCTCTCATGGCGGCAACAATCTGATCCCACACAGTGGAAACGGAGAAAATGTTTATGGAAGTATCTCCATCAATGGTCTTATCAATTAACAATTTCAAGTTTTCGTCCACAATGGTTTTGAAAATGCTTAGTATGTCCAAACCACTGTACTGTGAAGCGTAAGATTCTGCAATCTCATCTAAGACACTCTCCACATTGTATTCTTCAAGTCTTTCCAGAAGCTGATCATCTACTTCCAAGTTTTCAAGCACATTCCTGAACTCTGAAACCGTCTGCGCTGTGGAAGAATAGTAACTGCGCAGGTGGTTGAAGTAGGACAAAAGATTCTGCATCACAAAAAGTTTCTTGTTGTCAAAACCAGCATCATTAAGGAAAAACTCTACCCACTTTAGAGCACTGTCTTTGAGCCTCGTTCTAATTTCATCATCGGACATGTATCCCAGCGCCCTAAGATAAGTTGCCAAATTGAGCTTCTTGGAACGCCTATCCAGAACCATGCTTAACGGGTTCTTGCCATCGTATTCAATGTCAATCCACGTTCCTCTTTGTGGGATAAGCGAAATTCTTCTTAGCGGGCCGTCAGCCTCCAAATAAATACCAGGAGACCTTACCAGCTGGTTAAGTGTCACCCTTCTGGAACCATTTACTATGAAATCCCCGGAATCGGTCATCCAAGGGATTCTCTTACCTAAGACATGCTCTTTCTCGACTATTTCCCCCGTCTCGCTGTTGTGCACACGCACCTTAACAATGAGTCTTTTTGCAAATGTGGCGTGTTCTCTTATGGCGTCTTCAGGGGTATTGATGGGGTTACCTGTTTCATCAGCCACATCATTTTCAAAGTAATAATCCAATATGTCTATGCGCCAACGTCCCTTAGCATCCTCGATGGGGAAATACGTATCAAACAGCTCACGCAAACCTTCGTTGATGAACCAGTTCCAGGAATTCTTCTTGGCTTCCAGGAAATCGGGATACGGAACATCGCTTAACGTTGGCTTACTGACTTTGCCACTGACTTCCCATATTTTTTTTCTG
>DUSQ01000064.1 GCA_012842545.1 Coprothermobacter sp. | reverse complement strand
GTGGAAAGGCTAAAGCGTGATAGTCTGCTTGACGTGGTGGGTGGGCAGGAGTATGTGGCTCAGGTGGCTTCATCGGTTTACACCGCTGCCAACGTCAGTAGCTACGCCAAGCTGGTAAAGGAACGTTCACTCCAGCGTTCTTTGATCAGGGTGGGTACAGAAATAGCTCGTCTGGGCTACACCGGCAAGAACATTGAAGAGGATTTAGACAGAGCACAGCAGCTGGTGTTCAGCCTTTCCATGTGGAAATACATGAAATCGGCAACACCGGTGAGCGAGCTTGTCAAAAGGTATTATTCCCTCATTGAAGAACGGTATGCTCAGAGAAGCCGGGTAACGGGTTACCCCACCGGCTTGCAAAAGTTGGACGAGCTTTTAACTGGATTCCAAAAGTCCGACTTGCTCATATTGGCTGCGAGGCCTGGCATGGGTAAAACGGCGTTTGCTTTGAATGTGGCTACTTACATGGCCATGGAGGAGCAAATACCAGTGCTGTTTTTCTCCTTGGAAATGGCTGCAACGCAGCTCGTGCAGCGTCTACTATCAGCTGTGTCCAACGTTCCTTCACAAAAACTAAAGACGGGCTACTTAGCCACGGAGGATTTCGATGCACTGCGTATTGCCATGTCACGTTTGGAAGACGCACCGCTGTGGATTGATGAATCACCCGGATTATCGGTTTTGGAAATAAGATCCAGAGCCCGAAGAGCCGTTGCAGAATTGGGGATCAAGATGATCATTATTGACTACTTGCAACTTATCAGGTTGGGGCAAAACGTGGATAACCGCGTTCAGGAAGTTTCTGAGATCACACGTTCTTTGAAGAACTTAGCCAGGGAGCTGGATATTCCATTGCTGGTTTTGTCACAGCTCAGCCGAGCAGTGGAACAAAGGGCGGACAAACGTCCTCAGCTAAGCGACTTACGAGAAAGTGGCAGTATTGAGCAGGATGCTGATGTGGTTATGTTCCTTTACAGCGAGGACTACTACAAGCAGCAAAAGGGACTTCGCCCCGAAAGCTCCACAGTGGAGCTGGTAGTTGCCAAGCACAGGAATGGCCCCACGGGTGAAGTAAAATTATCCTTTAGAAAAGATATTGGTAGGTTTTATTCGCTTGAGGAGAATGTTTGGGGTGATGAAGATGCAGCAAGTAGCGAATAACGAAAACAACGGCAGTAAGGAATACGATTTTAGGCAAGCTGAGGAGCGCTGGTCAAAGTACTGGGAGGAGCGCAACCTTTTTAAGGCAGATGAAACGTTGGGTAAGAAGCCCAAACAGTATGTGCTGGAGATGTTCCCATATCCCTCAGGCAGGCTTCACATGGGGCATGTGAGGAACTATACCCTGGGCGATGTGGTGGCACGTTATAACAGGATGAAGGGCTTTGATGTGCTGCACCCCATGGGGTGGGATGCTTTTGGTTTGCCTGCCGAGAATGCGGCCATTGAAAGAGGTATTCACCCCGAAAACTGGACCTTGTCCAACATTTCTTACATGAAAGAGCAGATGAAAAAACTCGGCTTTAGCTATGATTGGGACAGAGAAGTTGCCACTTGCTTACCCGATTATTACAAATGGACTCAGTGG
>DUSQ01000088.1 GCA_012842545.1 Coprothermobacter sp. | reverse complement strand
TCAATGCCATTTTGGCCTGTGGCAACGCCTACAGTAATAAGCATCACAATGGTAGCTAACTCCCTTAATGATTCAACTGTGAGAATCCTTGGCGACGCGGCTTTCAAAGGAAGAGAGAGCCCTTCAGGGTAGTAAAGCTGTCTTAGGTAAACTACAACTGCAGCCTCCAGTAATCCCATGGCTATGCCAAATATGGCTAGTGCTATGAGGTTCTTCCCTGCTTTTGAAGTTGACTTTTGCATAGTCTTCACCGAACAACCAAATGTCTTTTCAGAATAATGTTACCAGTTGAGCAATTGTGTTTATAACATTAAAAGGCCATTGTTCCAATCGCGGCGAACGGGAAGACATTGCATAGATGCACACACAATGGTGTGTACATAGACTTGCAGTAAACTGGTTTTCAATTAAAATAATATGGGAGAAGCAAGAGGGATATATGGATGCGGAATACATTGATGCCTTACTTAAGGCCTTAAGAGTAGTGAAGAGGGTGTCGTTTTGTTGTGATGAGGGGCAATATCCAGAATGCTCTTGCCTTACTGGAAAGGGTAGGCTTTTGCTTTACTCAAAGGGGGTGTTTAATCGATTAACAAATTGCATTTTCGCGAGTACTGTTTAAGCATTTCATGTTTTACATGTGATGGGAGGGGAAAACGTGAAAAGTGATGTCGACTCTGAAAAAATGAAGGAGGAAGGATCTGAAGAAAAGAAATTCTTAAAGCAACATGGCAGGCACATCAGCAGTTTAACGTATTTGGTAATGTTTATTCTCTTCATGTTTCCTTGGGTCGTAGTGTCCTGTAGCGGAGAAACCGTTGAAACGTACTCTGGTTTTAGCCTTGCAAAACTCAATTTCGGATTAGTTATTGCAATCATCTTGATTGTTTTAGGTGTAATTATTGGTATCGTTGAAAAAGAGCGTGTAGTGTATTTTACGGGAATAATAATCTCTGGTCTAAACACGCTAGTGATGCTTTCTGTAACTATTGGATCTCATTCCTTGGCTAATGAAGCGGTAGGTTTAAGTAACTCGTGGGTTTACGAGGATGCGTTTACAATACGTTTTGCAGCCTCATTTTACGTTGTTTGGGTCCTTACGGTAGGCTCGCTTGCCTACAACTGGTACATGCTTACTAACTACACTGAAGGAGTACACAAAGGTGAAATACTGGAAATGTACCGTAACTCTGTTATTTGGCAGAACATAGTTGCTCGGGCTGATAAGGCAACGTTAAAGTCAACAGCAGAACATGAAGTAAAGCCAAAAAATAAGGAAAGGGAGGGTATTGACAATGAGGAAGAGAATCAGAGTAACTAAGCTAGCGTCGTTAGGGATTGTCTTTGTGTTCACTTTATCGCTACTTGTTGGATGCGGCGGCGTGTCTGTTAAAGTAATTGAGAAGCAAAAAATACTCGGTCAAGAAATTGTTACTGCTTACGTTAGTGGTTTCAAAAATGACGATGCTACGTGGAAAAAATTAGAAGAATTCGGTAATAATTTTGATAAGAACACTGATGAAGTGACTATTTATTTTTTCAATGATAAGAGTAAAATTCCGAGTTTGAAGAGCTTAGAGTGGATGTTGATTGACTCGAGCAGCGATGGTGTCGTAGGCACTTATATCCGCTATGAAAAAGGAGAAAAGGGAAGACTGATTAAGAATCCAGAGTTCGAAAAAAGCGCTCAAAACTCGGCCAATTCGGAAACCAATAATTCTGAAACCAATAATTCCGAAGAAAAGTCTAATCCTGAAACTGAGGAACCCCTGCCAGCACCTAAGGTTGACATCATACCAGTCACTTATACCGCAAGCTATGACAAGATGGGACTTGAAATTACGGCGACTTCTATAACTTTGAGCACGGATCCCCTTAGTGGAGAACAAACGGTAACAGTAACAGTAATAGCAAAGAACCTTAGTGATCAGAAAGTGTATGTGCCTCATTTTTGGTTTCTTGATGAAAAGTACCACAACGAGTTCAATGCCGGTAGCGTTTCAGCTGATATTGACCCCATTCCGGCTGGTGCAAAGACGAGGATAACATTCTCTGTAAAGCTACCGAGCTACGTTTCCATAAACAATGTGGATTTAGGTTGTGATGATGGGTGGAGCTCAATGTGGGATAAGCTCACTTCTGCACCGGCTGACCTAGGTACACCGATTTTCACTGCTACAGGTGATTATGGTTATCTTAGTGTTTACAAGGTTGCCGCAGTGCCGCAAGATGATAAT
>DUSQ01000063.1 GCA_012842545.1 Coprothermobacter sp. | reverse complement strand
TTGCCATTCAACGTCCACTCGTTCTACAATAGCACTACTTGGACCATGGTGCAACCAATCCAGAAATTCATTGAGTTTCTCTTCTGGCCCTTCTGCTACCACTTCAATGGTACCATTAGGCAGATTCCTTATATAACCAGTGATGTTACCAATTTTATCAGCCATTCTCACAGCAGAGTATCTAAAGCCAACGCCTTGCACGTAACCTCTTACAATGGCTCTAAAGGCTTTCATGTTTTATCTCCTTTGGATTTATATGTTCTTGTTTCCAAAGCAGGACTATGGGAGTCATGGATTCATCGTTACCAGCGGGATTGTCAGAGAGTGTGCCTTCAATCCACTTTTTGTCTAACTGCGGGCAACATTCTACTACTTCTGCTCCGAACACTGAGTTAACATCAACAATGGCAAAGGGTATATTCTGGCTACACAGGCGTGAGGTGAAACCTTTAGAATCCAGAGGTCCGGGCACCAAACAGCTATCGTAAGGTGCTATTTTGTTGCTATCTACGGCTTTAGCTGCAGGTCCTATGACTTTGTAAAACCATCCAGATTGCTTGAAAAGCTTGCCAATAGCAGCCACTAAGGCACCAAATAGCACAGGGACGGTCCCAGTCAGTTCTAAATATGCTTGCATTTTCCAGTCAGCAACTATGGGGTGTGTATAAAAATGGACCAGAGGGCCTTTCGCATGCTCCGTAAAAGGACCCAGTGTCCGTGCTAGGCGACAAGGCTTAAACGTGCCCGCCCACATGAGTGTTCCCTGCATAATGGTTAGGACCGAGGAAGCAAGCGTAATAACCGCATCCGGGTGAAGCTCGTGCACAGCCTTTATCAATGTTTCAGGGTTTGTGTCCTCTTTTAGAAGTCCTGCATTTAACGGTTTTCTTGTTACATTTTCGATCTCTGGCTTTTTCTTTTTGTAGGGAGGAATTTCTAAATCCAGCTCCATAGCTACCTTAGTCAAAATGGGGTCTTCTCGGTACAAATACATACACATGTTAAGCGTTTCTTGTGCTTTTTCTTTTTCACCTTTTTTGTAAAGGAGTTTTATGTAATCAGCCATTTCTGATTGCTTAAAATTGTCCACGTCCAGCTCTGCCCATCTTTCTAAGAATTCCGAGTCTTTTGTCACCATGTAAAGCCGCTTCAGGAGGTTTCTAGCTGGGTTATCCCATTGCTGAGCAGTTGCCCAATCTACCTTTTCAAAGGCGCTTTGCCAAGCGTCCAAAGCACCGCCAACATCATTCAAAAAGTAGTATCTAATATCTCCCAGGTAAACCTCTTCCCACATGTTGGAGGGCTTTTCATACAAAGCTTCTGCCTTTTTGGGGTCTGTTCTGAGGTAAAGTGTGGCTAAGAGCCTCTTACACCTGGGATAGTTTTTTTCCTTGACCTTTTTCTCCAGTATTTCTTTTGCCAAGTCAGGACGGTCGTTCAAAATAAGGTAAATAGCTCCCCAAAAACTGGTGTAATCATTACCTGGATCCCATGCGAAGAGTGCCATGGCTTTGCGCTTGAATCCCAAGAAATCCATAACTTTCCCTAGAAAGTTGATCACCATATGTTCATATTTTATCAGTGCTCTTGTATATAATAGTAGGCATGGTTCGTTTGATTTCAAAGGACGTTAATTTGAAGGAGCTTTTGGCTCAAATCGGCTGTGATCCAGCCAGCTACGCGATTTTTCTTGATAAGGACAACTGCTTGCGCTTGTGGATTGATGACGTTTACTACCCTGCGGCATCCGTTATAAAACAGGAGTGCATTTCTTGTGGAGCAGACGCTGCAGTACATAGGCATGTAATTACCGGAAAGGTTGAGAAGTCTTCGGTACTGATCTTGGCAAATACTCGGCAACTCAAATGTTTGGTTGAAAAGCTCAGAAGAATGCCGTACTGGGGTTTAAGTCAAGTAGCTAATGAGATTAACTCTTTAATTGAAACTAAAATGAGCAGAATTTTTACTTTGACAATGCCAAGCGGCACAATTGAGCTTAATGGAACCAAAGTAATGACCATATTGAA
>DUSQ01000062.1 GCA_012842545.1 Coprothermobacter sp. | reverse complement strand
TTACTGGTAGTAAGTACATGGTATCGAAGTGCATCCGCTTAGCGTGCAAAGCAACAGCCATCATTTTTAGGAATGTACCAGATTCTCTATATCCCAATGGATCATCAGGTTCAAACAGACCAAACCCCTTGTGGTTGTAGGCACTGGTACTTCTTGGAAAAGCAACATAAATGCTGTCCGACTTTCTGGAAAAGCTGTATGCATCAAGGCCATCGAGCATCTCACCAAAGAACTCATATGGATCCACTCTAAACCTTACCCCGTCAAAAGAGACACGCCCCTTGTAACCACAAGGCATCCAATGTCTTGGTAAGTGGTAATTAACCCCCGCCCTTTTGTTCTCCAGCTGAGCTTTCACTTTCTCCAAATACACGCCCTATTCTCCTTTCTCAATATCCACAAAAGTCCACATAATCTGAGATCCCCCACCATACTGCTGCAGAGTAGGTTCCACCATATCATTTACGTTCGGCTCCTCTACGTCAGTCCAAAAACCATGCTCCAAACGTAAAACACCAGATGGCACTCTGTCAGTAACTCTGCACTCAACCTTAAGTGATCCCCTTTTATTTCTTATGTTAACCTGGTCTTTGTCTCTTATGAACAACTTTTGCGCATCTTCAGTATTTATCTCCAGTAACGGCATTGCCCTAAGCACATTATCATACTGACTGTGAATTCTTAGCCTTGCCACAGGAGTCAGTAGGATATAATCTCCTTCTGCTGACCTACAAAGGGAACTTCTGATCTGGTCCATTTTTGGCCAGTTTACGCGGCCGGGTTTGGCTGGATCAGGAAGTTTGTAAACTTTGTGCTCCTTCATGAACTCATAATCAATGCCCAAGTTTTTCAGAGCACCGTTTACAAGTTCTCTGTCAGTTTCATATAGTTCAGCTTTATCTAGCTCTAATTGACGCGCCAATTCCCTGGCAAGTTCCATGTTACTCATGGCATCCAGAGGAGGCTCCAGCCCTTTTTCATTGAACGCCAGGTACTTGTGACCGTAAGAGGCAACCACATCCTCAAACTCCAGATAATGCTGGGCTGGCAAAACCAAATCCGCTGCTTGTGCTGATTCTGTCATAAACAGGTCGTGCACGATGACATAATTACTGCTGTCTTTGAATGTTTCAATAAGCTGCCGGCGACCCGGAAGAGTATTTAGGGGATTGGCATTTAAAACAAAAAACGTGGCACCCGTCACACCTTTTAGCTGCTCGCTTAACAACGTCCAACTTACAGTTTCTTTGTTGGGTTTTTGGCCTTTAAGCCTTACATAATCAACGTCAAGGCCCTGATAGGGCCTGTCATAGTAAAAACGATCCGACTGATGCACCACCCCAAGAATGGAGGCTATGAGCCGTACCGCCATGGCACCGTTCCATTGACGCTGAAATCCATAGCCAATAAAGACGAATGGTCGCCTACTATTTGCAAGCTTGGATGCTAATTGATAAGCCGTCTCAGAGCTAACACCTGATATCTTCTCCAAGTTTTCGCCATTGTCAAGAGACAATGGCACCTCGTACCCCATAAGCTTCAGTTCCTTTAGTATTTGCAGTGCTAACGCCACGTCACCGCCGGGCTTCACAGGAACATGAATGAATGATTCTGCTGTTGATGTTTTTACTGGATCCACGACAAAAACTTCCCCAGTTTGTTTCGCCCAGGTGTAAGCATGAACGGACGAATACGCCACATTGGCTCCCCAAATGATCACAAAATCGCTGTCTTTTATTGCATCAATGTCTGATCCCCATACCGATGCAATACCATCCATTAACGCCACATCACCAGCAGTTGAACAAATATCCCAAGTTACCTCAGGTGCTCCAAGTTCTCTAAAAAGACGCTGGTGGAAAAATCTAGAAAGCAGTCCCATGTGCCCTGAATAATCGATGCGGTAAACTTTTCTTCGTGAAAGCTTTTCAGCTGCAATAGATAGTGCCTTTTCAATAGAAATCTTTTCAAATCCTTTCTTGGTCCTCACCAAAGCTGTTTTTATCCGCGCTGGATCATTCACTTGCCTCAAACTCAGAGCTGCTTTGCCGCAAGTGAATCCTGAAGTAAAAGGATGGTTGGGGGCGCCTACCAGTTTTCCATCTTGAAGAATCATGCCACACGAGTCATAGCAATCTCGCGGACAAACGTGATAACTCATATCACATATGATAACAAAAAGACCACACGCGGCAAGATTACGTTGTGAGCAATTGTTCTCGCTATTATTTAATCTCAAGCATGTTTGCATAAACTTAAAGCGGTATTACAATGGAAATAAATCAGGAGGTGTTGACTGACATGTTAAGGGGTATCATAGTACCGTTAGTGAGCTCGTTTAACGAAGATTTTTCACTGGATTTCCAGAGCATGAGAGCCCATATACAGTATTTGCTAAGCCAAGGAGTAAATGGCATCTTCGTTAACGCATCGACTTCCGAGTTCTTTTCCATGTCGCCTGACGAACAGATACAGATAATGAGATTAGTGGCAGAGGAATTGGAAGATACTCCCGCCGCATTGCTTACAGGAGTAACCAGTAACAGCACTGCACACTCAGTGAAATTGGCAAGAATAGCTCAGGACATGAATTTTGATGCCGTAGTTGCTGCTCCTCCTTACTACGGCGCATTTAACGAAGAAGCCATGTACAACCACTTTAGAGCTATTTCAGAAGCGAGCCGACTTCCTTTGATCCTTTACGACATCCCCGGTGCTACTGGAAACCCCCTGCCGCGTACACTGGTAGAAAGACTCGCTAAGGAAGGGCTAGCAACAGGTATAAAGGTGACCAGAGACAGCCTCACTTATTTGCTGGACATCCTTACTATTAAAGAAGCATATCCATCTTTTTCCGTACTAGTGGGTTTTGACCACTATCTGCCCACAAATTTACTGCTGGGAGGAGATGGAGGCATAGTGGCTGGGGCTAATGTAATTCCCTCGGTGTACTTGGCACTCATGAGGGCCCACGAGCAAGGAGATATGGAAGCCTTTGCAGGGTTCGCAAAGCAGATAGCTGTTTTTAGCATGGTATACAGCCGCTGCGACTCATTCGCGGGCGCCATCAAAGCCGCTGCACAGTGGTTTCAACTTCCCGTAAATCTTCCTTGTAGGCCGCCTTTGCTAACCGATGACCCTTCCAAAGTTGAAGACATTCTGCTGCGTGCGGAGCTCATCAAGTAGAAAGAAGGGTTTTCGCGCTGTAAGTTCGTTACACAAAAGCCTCTGCAGCCCTATTAAAGAATAGCCAGTTTTTAACCGTGATTTTGTCCAGTTCGATGTTCAGGAAGTCATTACCTTCAGCTTGCTTAAGAAGTAGATTCCAGGCACTCTCGCCAAACCGCTTTTCCACTTCCGTTCTTCTGATGCCCTCATTTAAAAGCCGTAGGTTCATTATGGCATACTCGGAAAGCTGTTCTTCCCAGGATAAGACCATGTACTCCTCGTAGTTGGGTTCACCAAACTTTGCCCCTTCCACATAAAGTCTTAGATTTGAGACCCATTTGTACCTTACACCGTTAACGTAACCAGATGCTGAAGGGCCTAAAGCGTAGTATTCCTCGTCATGCCAGTAGATCTTGTTGTGGAGACACTGATGACCAGGTCTGGCGTAGTTTGAAATCTCGTAATGCTCATAGCCATGTTCTGTAAGAAACTTCTCCACCATGAGCAGCAAATCAGCATCATCCCATTCCCAGTCGCTGTAACGCGACCAAAATGGTGTTCCCTTATGCACTTCCAACGGGTAGACAGAAATGTGGGGTACACCGAGCGCAACCAGTGAGACTAAATCACGCAGTACTTCCTCACGTGTCTGACCTGGTATGCCCACCATTAAATCCACATTAACATCCCATTTCCCCAGTAAGTCTAAAAGTTTTCCATAATCAAGTTTTTCACGCTGCAGTGTTCTAAGCACTGACTCCGAAAAGGATTGGACTCCCACCGAGAGACGCGTGAACTTCTCCAGTAAGGGAAAATTCTCCTTCTTAACATCTTCTGGATTCAGCTCAATGGTTCTTTCCCTTGCTTTAGGCAGATCTGGCAGTATTTTCTCCCACCTGGACTTCCCTAAAGCCAAAGGGGTTCCGCCACCAACGTAAAGCGTATCCAGCTCTGTTGGAACATCTTCAAGCTGAGACACTATAACAGCAGTAAATTTGTCCAACCATTCCTCCGGAGCATGGGAAATGCTGTAATAATCACAAAAAGGACATTTTTCGTAGCAAAAAGGGATGTGTAGGTACAGTCCTTTATTCATTACTCAGTGTCAGCCTTGAGTACTGACAAAAACGCTTCCTGAGGAATGTCCACCTGATTAAACTGTCTCATACGCTTCTTTCCAGCCTTTTGTTTCTCCAGAAGCTTCTTCTTTCTGCTAACGTCTCCTCCGTAGCATTTTGCCAGTACGTCTTTGCGGAGAGGCTTAACAGTTTCGCGTGCTACTATTCTGCCACCCGCTTTCACCTGAATCACGACTTCCACAAGCTGCTTCGGTATGGTGCGTTTCAGGTTCAGCGCCACCTGCCGAGCGACCCTGAGCACTTCACTCTTTGGAGCAAGCAACGTGAGAGCGTCCAGTCTCTTTCCGTTGATGAACACTTCTATCTTGTCCACGTCAGCTTCTTTAAAACCGATGTGCTCATAATCAAAAGACGCGTAACCACGGGTTACGCTTTTCAATTGGTCGTAAAAATCAGTTATGATTTCCGCAAAAGGCAAATCGTACTCAAGCAAAACACGCTGCTCTGATATGTATTCCATGTGGAGCATCTTGCCACGTCTTCCCTCACAAAGCTGAATAACAGAGCCAACGTACTCCGATGGGACCACAATGGTTCCTCTCACATAAGGCTCCTCCACCAACTCTACCTCAGAAAAATCTGGAAACTGAGAAGGATTACGAACTTCAATGTATTCACCACTCCTTGTTAGCACATGGTATTCCACGTTGGGCGATGTTAATATGAGATCCAAATCAAATTCTCTTTCAAGCCTTTCCCGAACAATGTCCATGTGAAGAAGCCCAAGGAAGCCACACCTAAAACCGGGGCCAAAAGCTTCGCTTGTTTCGGGCTCGAATACCAAAGCTGCATCATTGAGCTGAAGTTTCTTTAGAGACTCGCGAAGGCGTTCAAAATCCTCGTTCTCCGTAGGGTAAATGGAAGCAAAAACCATGGGTTTCATTGAAGAAAAACCCGGAATGGGAGCAGTGGCAGGCCTAACAGCCGAAGTCATTGTATCCCCCACTGGCACCTCACGAATGTCCCTTATGTTAGCAGCTACATAACCCACATCCCCAGCTTCTAACCTGTCTGTGGGCACCATCTTCAGCGAGAAAACACCAACTTCAGTAACTTCTGATTCAAGTCCGCTTGCCCAGAACCTAATGCGATCTCCTACCTTAACCTGTCCGTTAAAGATGCGAACAACAGAAACCACACCCTTGTACGTATCATAAAAAGAATCGAACACTAACGCTTGCAAGGGTGCATTTTCATCTCCCTCTGGAGCTGGAATATCTTCTATGAGCCTATCAATGAGCTCTTGTATGCCAATACCCTCTTTGGCTGACACCAATACGGGATCAATATCGTCCTTGCCTAAAAGTTGAGCCATAGCTCTTTTAGTACCTTCCACATCAGCAGAAGGCAAATCAATTTTGTTAATGACCGGCACAATGGCCAAGTTGTGTTCCATGGCTTTGTAAGCATGTGCTACCGTTTGTGCTTCCACTCCCTGAGTTGCGTCCACTAGAAGAATTGCACCTTCACAAGCGGCTAAAGACCTCGAGACTTCATACGAGAAGTCCACGTGTCCAGGAGTGTCAATGAGATTGAACACATAATCCCCGATTGCCAGCCTAACAGGATGACTCTTTATGGTAATACCACGTTCGCGTTCCAAATCCATACTATCGAGCATTTGCTTCTGAAGTTTATCGCGTCTGACCAAACCAGAAAGCTCTAAGAAACGGTCAGCTAACGTGGACTTACCATGGTCAATATGGGCAATTATGGAGAAGTTTCTGATTTTGCTTCTATAAGCCATACAATTCTCTCGCTAAGCCACCAAGCCAAATCCACTTTGGATTGCAAAGGTGCCTCTTCCACGCCTCTATTGCTTATGAGCCAACCGCTGTTGGTGTCCACAGCAAAACCCGTCTGAGAAGTGTCGATACGGTTGGCAAATATGGCATCCACGTGTTTACGCTGAAGTTTTTCTTCAGCATCTTTGATGACGTCGGCTCCACCCGCTGCAAAAGCCACGTAAACTGGCTTAGTGTATTTTTCTGCGAAATTCCCTATCACGTCTGGGGTTGCTCGCAAGGTTAACGTTAGTTCCCCTTGCCTTCTTAATTTACCTTGCTTCTTTTCGGTGGTAAAATCCCCAACGGCGGCAGCCATTACCACTGCGTCAGCCTCAGGGAGGAACCTTTCCATTAAAGATATGAGCTCGCCTACCGATTCAAACCTTAGCAGACGAACACCCTCAGGGGCATCCAAATTCACTGGACCACTTAGCAAGGTAACTTCAGCTCCTCTTAGTGCTAAAGCTTGAGCCAAGGCATAGCCCATTTTGCCGCTAGAAGGATTCGATATGAACCTAACATCATCAATGTACTCTCTGGTAGGTCCAGCGGTCACTACTATGTTTTTTCCTGTTAGATCCTGAGGCACAATGGTTTTAGCAACATGAAACAAAATCGTATCCATCTCAGGGAAACGGCCCTTACCCACTTCTCCATCAGCCAGATGTCCCACCTCAGGTTCTACTACAATGTACCCCATGTTCTTAAGCGTTTTCAGATTCTCCTGAGTGATCTTGTTTTCATACATGCGCACATTCATAGCTGGGACCAAAACTAGGGGCTTATCAGACCCCAATATGGTGCTGGTTAAAAGATTATCAGCCAATCCATTGGCTATTTTTGCGAGCGTGTTTGCCGTGGCTGGAGCAACAACCAAGACATCCGCCCAACGACCAAGTTCAATGTGTAAACTGCGTATGTTTGATGTCCAGTAATCCTCATCGGTGTAAGCCGCATCATTGGTAAGGGAAACAAAGCTCGTTGGCCCCACGAAATTCAAGGCCGATGGTGTCAAAACGGTTCGAACGTGAGCTTCACATTTAGACAGTGTAGAAGCCAAAGCACAAGCCTTAAAAGCTGCAATAGAACCAGTTACTCCCAAGAGAATGTTCTTTCTTCGAAATACACTACCTGAAATCCACATAGATTTATTCACTATATACGCAGAGTAACTGTGACCTTTCTTTCTGCTATGTCTCGAATGGCGCGTTCTACAGGGACCTCATAGGTGGGAGATTGAGATAGTATTTCTTTTTGTATTTTCTTAGCCGTCAAGCCCACTGCCACCACCACGGCATACCTAGGGAGTCCAGTAATTCTCTCCAGCTCTTCTAATGTCACCTGCTTCATCAAAAATACCTCCTTTTCTTAGAGATTCCACCATGGTGCGTGCCCTGTCCTCAGTAACCACGAAGTCCACCAAGGACAGAATCTTCATTATGTTTTCCACAGCTTGATTTACCTCCACGTTGACCACGAAAAAATGGTATTCCCTGAGGTAATCAAGCTCTTGTAAGCTACGAAGCAGTCTAAGCTGCTGCTCGTCCATCTCTTCAGTGCCGCGCTTCGTCAAACGATGCTTAAGCTCGTCCAAAGAAGGAGGCAACAGAAATATTAGAATAGCATCTGGGAACCTCCTTCGAACTTGCATGGCTCCCTGCATGTCAATTTCCAAGATCACCTTTCTACCTTGCTCCAAGTGCTGCATCACAAAGTCTTTAGGAGTTCCATAGTAGGAACCATGAACATAAGCCCACTCAAGCAATCTATCCGTGGCAACCATTTTCTTGAATGTGGAGTAATCGACAAAGTAATAATCTTTGCCGTCAATTTCACCAGGCCTGGGACTACGAGTGGTCACAGAAACAGAAAGTACAAGTTCTTTATCTCTGTTTAGAAGCTCACTTACTACGGTTCCCTTCCCTACACCGGAAGGGCCACTGATGACGATGAGTCTACCGCCCACTTAAACGTCCTCTCCTGATTCTTCTTCCAGCTCTGCTTCTTGTTCAGTGATGGGCTCTGTTCTTTCTTCTTCCTCTTCTTCTTCCTCCAGACGACTCACCAAAGTATCTGGAAGCACAGCAGAAAGCACGATAAAGCCGCCCTCTGTCAAAATGGCAGCCCTGGTTCTGCGTCCAAAGGTGGCGTCTACAAGTCGTCCTTGCTCTTTAGCAAGCCTTATCATACGCCTTATGGGAGCAGAATCAGGGCTAACGATGCCGATTATTTTCGATACAGATATGTATGAACTAAAACCAATATTAAGAAAACCGCTCTCCACTTTTCAATTATAGCATTTACAGGCTACTTATCACCAGGGCAAAGCACCGCCTACTGACTTATGTTCAGTACCACCTTCCCAGAATTACCAGACATCATGGTAGAAAAAGCCTCTTCATAGTCCTTGAAGTCAAATTGGTGCGTGATCACCTTTCTTAAGTCCACTTTACCACTGCTAACTAATGATACCCCTAAGTCCCAGGTCTCCCATAACCGGCGTCCGATTATACCTTTTATGGTTATGCCCTTGGAGACTACATCGTTTGCCAAATCCAACGAAACTCGGTTATCAGGAAGACCTAATATGGCCATCTCGCCTCCAGGAATAATCATCTCCAGCCCCTGATTCAAAGCTTTTTCGCTACCACTCATTTCTAAAACTACATCCGCACCACCTAAGTCTTGCACAACCTTAACCGGATCCTGTTCCTTGACATTAACAACTACGTCTGCTCCCACATCAGAAGCCAACTTTAGCCTGTAGTCAGACAGATCAGTGGCAATAATCTGTACAGCACCCAGCGCTTTAGCCACTGGTATGGCCATAACACCTATGGGCCCCACTCCAGTAACCACAACCCTCTTTCCTCTGACATCTACGGCTTGTACCGTGTGCACAGCATTGCCAAAAGGTTCTAATACTGAGCCTGCTTCTAAAGGAACACTGGGTGGTAGCTCCACCAAGTTTTCTTCAGGAATGGCAATGTACTCGGCAAAAGCTCCATCCATATGAACTCCAATAATCTTTGTATTCTCGCAAGCATGGTACATGTTTCGTCTGCACATCCGACATACGTGGCATACCACATGAGATTCAGCAGAAACGATGTCTCCTTCCTGAACTCTACCAGCACCTCTGTTGACCTTAAGAACTTCACCCACAAACTCGTGACCTATGGTCACTGGAGGGTTCATTCGCTTTTGGGACCATTCATTCCACTGGTAAATATGAACGTCAGTCCCACAAATTGAAGCCTTTAGGACTTTAACTAGAGCCCAACCTTCAGGTGGTTCAGGCTCATCAATTTCATACATGGCAACACCCTTAGTAGCAGAACCTTTCCTTATCGCTAACATATGCACACTCCCTTCATATCGCTTTAATTATAACTTAAAATGTCAGAAGTTTATTGAGAAATTTTTAGCCAATAAATTATGGTAAAATGCAGCCAAGAAGCTCTTAAGGAGGTGTTTCCTCGGTGAAACTTGGCATAATTGGTGCAGGACCCGGCGGTTACGAAGCAGCACTGTATGCAGCACAGCGCGGCATAGATGTAACCTTGTTTGAAAAACAGTTTGTAGGTGGTACTTGCTTAAACCTGGGATGCATACCCACAAAAACCATACTTGCAAGTACTGAGCTGTATTCCCATATTAAAGAAGCATCGCAGTTTGGCGTAACAGTGGAAGGCGCACAAATTAGCTGGCAACAAGTTCAACAACGCATGCTAAGAACTGTTGCTCAACTTAGAAGAGGAGTAGAATTCTTGCTAAAGAAACGTGGAGTCCATTTGGTCCAAGGTGAAGCGTTTTATCACGGCAATCACCAAGTAGAAGCTGCTGGAGAAACATATGAATTCGACTATGTAATTATTGCCACCGGTTCACGACCAGCAGAATTGCCTGGTCTTTCCACAGACAAGAAATGGATCATAAACAGCAATCACTTCTTCACACGAAAAGAGCTGCCCAAAAGAGCTTTGGTCGTAGGTACAGGAGCGATTGGTCTAGAGCTGAGCGATATTTTAAGAGCTTTCGGTACCGAACTAACTGTGGTGGAATTAGTCCCACAGGTAATGCCACTGCTGGACAGTGATGCCTCCAGTACCTATGCCAAAATTCTTTCTAAGAAAGGCATAAAGTTCGTCGTAGGCAATTCAGTGAAAAACATTGACCATGAGGATGATCATTTGAAGGTTACTTTAACAAACGATCAAGAACTGGAAGTGGATCAGATCGTTGTAGGAGTCGGACGTACAGCGAACGTCGAGGTTATCAAAACAGACAAAATTCAGGTGGAAAAAGGAAAGGTCAAAGTAGACAAGAGTTTACTCACTTCCGAGGAAGGCGTCTATGCCATTGGAGATGTAGCCATGCCCCCCGTTGCCAGAGGGGCTTTAGCTCATGTAGCCTCTCATGAAGGCATTTTCGCCGTTAAGCACATCTTAGAGGAAGCAAAGGAAATGGATTGGCATGCAGTCCCCTGGGTGGTATTCACTGATCCACCATTGGCAGCCATAGGACAAACCGAAAAGGAAGCCACTCAAGCTGGAATAGCAGTAAAGACCTATACATTGCCTTATCGTGCCTTGGGAGCTGCCGTGGCAAAGAACAGAACAGAAGGCTTCTGCAAATTCATCGTGGAAGAAGACACTGGCAAAGTACTTGGTGTTCAGATGGCAGGTGTGGGTGCCGATCTCATAATCAACGAGATGGCCGTAGTCCTTCAACAGAACATGACGGTTAAAGAACTATCTGAGGTCATTCATGCACACCCCACCTTATCAGAAGTAGCAAAAGAGTCTGCTTTCGCGCTACTTGGTTACCCTATCAATACAGTGTGAACCCATTAACAAAGATATAAAAAAGGGCCCCCGTTGCGGGGGCCCTTTTTTGCTGATTCCTCGATGGTACTAATGTTATCTACTTCAACAGTTTCGGTAAATACTTCTCCAGCTGATCTAAACCGTACTTGATATCTTCCATGGATGCTGCATAGGACATACGCAGATAGCCTTCTCCGGAATCTCCGAAAGAGGTGCCTGTCAGCACAGCTACCCCCGCTTCGTTAAGCAAGTACTCAGCTACTTCGTTTGAAGGCCTATTTAGCTTCTTTATGTTCAACCAAGCATAGAAAGCACCCTGAGGTTCTACACAATGCACCAAATCCATGGAATTCACTCTGGGGACAATGTAGTCTCTTCTTCTCTTAAACTCCTCTACCATGGCTTTTGGAGCATCCTGAGGGCCGTTGTAGGCTTCAATACCAGCTACCTGCACAAAAGCCGGGGCATGGCTATAAACGTTTGTCTGGAGTTTGCTAAACCATGGAACTAAATCAGGGGGAAGTACACCATAACCCAGCCTCCAGCCAGTCATGGCATAAATCTTTGAAAAACCTTCCATGAGTATGACTTTTTCTTTTGCTTCAGGGAATTCATACATGGAAGGAGCCATTTCACCGTTGTAGTAAATGCGGTGATATAACTCGTCACACAAAATAAACAGATGCTCCCCATCAGCCAAATCAAGGATGGCTTTGAGCTCTTCCTTGTTTAGTACACTGCCTGTGGGGTTATGAGGGCTGTTTACGATTATGACCTTTGTTTTGGGCGTTACCATCCTTTTAAGTTCATCCACATCGAGCCTGAAATTGTTCTCTTCTCTTAGCACAATGGGTTTTGGTACACCACCAGCAAACCTCACAGCCGAGGAATAAATGGGATAACCAGGATCAGGATAAATAACTTCGTCACCCGGGTTTACAAGAGCCATCATGGTGTAGAAAATGAGAGGCTTTGCACCCGCTGTCACAATGATCTGCCCTGGGTCAACTTCCACATTTCTGGTTTTGGAAACATATTTTGCATAAGCTTCTCTGGCTTCTGGAACACCCAAAGAAGGAACATAGTGAGTGTAGCCTTTCTCCAAAGCTTCATAGGCAGCCCTCTTTATGTTTTCCGGTGTGTCAAAATCAGGCTCGCCTATTTCAAAGTGCGCTATCTTTTTCCCCTGGGCCTCAAGTACCTTAGTTTTCGCTAAAACCTCAAAAGCCCCTTCACTACCCAGATTATTAAGCCTTTCCGCTAAGTGTGCCATGTGCGTCTCCTCCTGTTTGTGTTAAGATTACTTTAAGCTGATAATATTATTCTAACACTTATGAAGGAAAAATTGCATACACTCATAAGCCTTCTTCTGGCGTTTCAACCGGACCCAAACTGGTGGCCCGGAAGTTCATCATTTGAGATTGCTGTATCAGCTGTACTTACTCAGAATACCAGTTGGAACAACGTATCAAAAGCCATGCAACGCCTCGCAAAGTCGGGTATAAACAACTGGGAACAAATTCTCAAGGCAAAAGACTTAGAAACCATAATAAATCCTGCCGGCTTTTACAGGAGAAAAGCTACCACTTTAAGAGAGTTAGCGATGCTCATGCTAAAAGACCCCATACCATCACGGGAGAAACTTTTGAACGTAAAGGGCATTGGACCAGAAACAGCAGATAGTATCTTGCTGTACGCACTTGGGAAGCCAGAAATGGTTGTTGACTCATACACGTACCGTGTTTTGAAAAACTGTGGCTTAGTAAATGGTCCATTCAACTACGAGCAAATAAAACAGTTACTGATAACTACTTTGGGCCAAGATGCTACCAACGTTGACATTCTTAAAAGGCTTCACGCTGCGTTCGTGGAAGTAGGTAAGAACTATTGCAAGAAGAAACCCCGTTGTGAGGAGTGTCCACTCAATCAAAAGGAGGGAACTTTCTAAAGAGTCCCCTCCTTTAAACTGCTAAGACCTTGATTTCAACGGGGCTACAAAGTCTTACTGAACTCTTCCTTCTTTTGTAACAGTTCCCACTTGCTATTAACCCAATCTTGGAGTTCTTTTACCTTATCTTGATTTTCAGGTTTCATTAGATGGGAGAAACGTCCCTGAAGCTTTAACCACTCCTCGATGGGCTGGGGCTTACGAGGCCTATAGGTTATTTTGTATTTGCCCTCTTCAATCTCGTACAGTGGCCAATAGTTTGTTTCCACGGCCATTCTAGCCACCTTTATGGAAACAGCTGTATCATTTCTGTGTCCTCTGTTGCAGTTAGAGTACACAGCCAAGAACGTGGGACCATCATAACTCAGAGCTTTCTGAACCTTGGTCATTAGGTCCACATAGTGGCTTGGAGATGCAGTGGCCACATAAGGGACACCATGAGCAGCAACAATCTCCACAATGTTCTTCTTAGGCTGCGTTTTCCCAGGACTTACGTCACCCACAGGAGATGTGGTTGTCCAAGCGAACTTGGGTGTTGAAGAAGACCTTTGAATTCCTGTGTTCATGTAGGCTTCGTTATCTAGAAGCACATACAGGAAGCTGTGGCCCCTTTCCAAAGCACCTGACAAAGCTTGAAGGCCAATATCGTAGGTTCCTCCGTCACCAGCAAAAGCAATGAACTTTATCTGCTTATCTTCAGGAATTTCCCCAAAACGCTTTAGCGCTTTGTAAGCAGCCTCTGCACCGCTGGCTGCCGCAGCTACATTCTCAAAAGCTTCATGAAGCCAAGGCACATTCCAAGAGGTGTAAGGATAAACTGAAGTGGTTACTTCCAAACAACCAGTAGCGTTCAATGCAACGACTTCGTATTCGTGCGCGGCTAGCAAAACCTGACGAACAATGGTTCCCTCGTTACAGCCAGCGCACAGACGATGGCCACCTACGAAACGCGGCCCCAAATCAGTGAGACTCTTTATATTTATCACCGCCATGCTCTCATCACTCCCTTACTCCGACCCAGCTAACCAAGGGCTCGAAGTTACCTTTCTCCAAAGCCTTGAAGCCAAGGTCGAAAACGTGTTCAATGTCTTCCATGGTGATATCTCTTCCGCCCAAACCGGCGATCACGTTGCCAAGCAATGGCTTATTGGTCTCATTAACCAGAGCAGTTGCTATCTCCTCGAATAATGGACCCGATGGACCACCGTAAGTGTACGCTCTGTCCATGACTACAACCGATTTCGCATTACCCAAGGCACAGCGAATCTCTTCCACGGGGAACGGTCTAAATAGTCTTATCTTCAAAACTCCAACTTTCTTACCTTGCTTACGCAGGTAGTCAACAGTCTCCTTGGCTGTACCCGCAGCACTGTTCATGGCAACAAGAACAACATCTGCATCGTCCAGCCTGTACTCCTCCAGTATGCCGTATTTACGACCTGTTAGCTTAGCATAATCCTCTGCCACTTCCAAAACCACATCCTTCACGTTTTTGTAAGCTTCTGCTTGTGCTCTCCTAAACTCCATGTAGTAGTCCTGCAATGCCAATACACCAAAACTGGCAGGGTTTTCAGTGTCCAGCAAGCTGTACTTTGGCTTAGGAGCAGCACCCAAGAAACTCCTCACCTGTTCATCTTCAAGTATTTCCACGGTTTCTACTGCGTGTGACGTGGTAAAACCATCGTAGTTCACCAACATGGGAAAACGAACCCTGGGATCCTCAGCAATCTTTATGGCCTGGATGGTATTATCATAAGCTTCCTGAGCAGTCTCAGCCCAAAGCTGTAACCATCCGGTATCTCTGGCGCCCATAGCATCAGCATGATCACCATGAATGTTAATAGGCGCACTGAGTGCACGGTTAGCCACTATGGTGACGATGGGAGCCCTGGAAGCTGCAGCGATGTGAAGCATTTCCCACATGAAAGCCAGCCCTTGAGATGCTGTTGCCGTCATGACACGAGCACCAGAAAGCGACGCAGCTAAACACGCAGACATTGCAGAGTGCTCACTCTCTACGGGTACAAATTCAGTTTTAACGTCACCGTTAGCTACGTACTGAGAAAACTCTTGGACAACTTCAGTGGAAGGAGTGATAGGATATGCCGCAACCACATGTGGCTCGATCTGTTTCATTGCCAAGGCAATGAGTTGGTTGGTTTCTAAAGCTACCTTCATGGTTATCGCTCCTCCTTCACCATCTCGATTACCTTCACTGGACATACCTCTGCGCAAACGCCGCAGCCCTTGCAAGCCAGGTAATCGAATCCAAGCATTTTTCCACCCTTAACGTTCACTGCATTGTCTGGGCACATAACCCAGCAAGTCATGCAATGCGTGCATTTTTCGAGATTAACGACAGGCTTAAACGTTCTCCACCCCTCAACTATGTAAACATCCTGAGAATTTCCGCCTTCAGGAACAATCACACCTTCTGGAAGTTCATTCCATTTCTGCTCATTCACAGTATTTTCACCTCCTCGTAACCCCGCTTCAGTGCTTTTACGTTCCCCTCTACTACCTGCTCACTGAACTTTGCACTGAATTTATGGCGAAGCCTGGGCTCCAAATCTTCCAAAGAAACGATTCCGGAAGCTTTAATGAGAGCACCCATGATGGGAATGTTTGGTATGGGTCGGCCGATGCAGTCCAATGCTATTTGCGTTGCATCTACGGTAGCAATCTTCCCATGAAATGAAGGGAGTTTCTGCCTGTAGATTTCAGGAGATTGGTTGCTGTTAACAAGTAAAATCCCATTTTCTTTCAAGCCAGAAGTCACATCCATGGCGCCTATGAGTGATTCGTCCACTACTACCACAACATCCGGAGTTCGAATACCATAATGAATTCTGATGGGCTCATCGCCAATTCTTGTAAATGCGGCAATGGGAGCACCTGATCTTTCAGCACCGTATTCTGGAAAAGCTTGTATGTACTTACCTGTATCCATGGCAGCTTCTGCTAGCAAATATGCGGCAGTCTTCACACCTTGTCCCGCACGTCCGTGCCATCTAATCTCTAACAACACAGTCACCTCCTAAACAAATTTGAAAAACTTTCTTTTGCCTACCCGAAGCACACTTCCAGGTGTGAGCTGCAGGGGAGCCATGGGATCATCAACTCTGGTGTCATTGAGCTGTACGCCTCCTCCTGCTACTAATCGCTTTGCCTCACTTCTGCTGGACGCGGCACCGATGAATACCAAAAGGTCTGTTATTGTTTCCACTCCTTCATTATATAACGTTTCAATTTCATATGCATCCATGTATTCAGGAAGCTCACGACGCGAGAAAACTCTTAGGAATTCTTCCTGCTGATATGTGGCTTCTTCCTCACCATAAAAGAATGACGTTATGGTCCATGCAAGTTTCAGCTTTGCATCTCGTGGATGTCCAGACAGTATTCTCTTAATCTCTTCTTCAGAATAGTCAGTAAGTAAATTAAAGTAGCTGGGCATGAGATCGTCCGGAATACTCATTAGCTTGCCAAACATGTCCTTGGGCGGATCGTTAAATGCGACGTAATTCCCCAAGGATTTTGACATTTTCTTTTCCCCGTCAAGCCCCACAAGTAGTGGCAGCGTCATTACAACTTGAGGCTCCTGCCCATGACTTTGCTGAAGGTCCCGTCCAACCAGTAGGTTAAAAACCTGATCTGTACCACCTAGTTCTACATCGGCTCTGATAGCAACAGAATCATAAGCCTGGAACAGAGGATACAGAAGCTCGTGCACATAAATGGGAATACCGCTTTTGTACCTCATGTTGAAGTCGTCTCTTTCCAAAAGCTTAGCCACTGTGTAACGCGAAGCCAAATTCAGTATGACATCGCGCGCACTCAATGGTGCGTTCCATTCACTGTTGAACTTTATGTCCACCAATTCTGGATCAAGAACTTTGAAAACTTGTTCCCGGTATGTTTCAGCGTTCTTTCTTACTTCCTCCTCAGTAAGGGGCGGTCTGGTCTTGTTTCTACCTGTGGGGTCCCCTATGCAGGCAGTGAAATCACCAATAATAAAAACAATGCGATGCCCGAATTCCTGGAACTGTCGCAGTTTTCGTAAGACCACTAAATGACCCAAATGCAGATCAGGGGCCGAAGGATCTGCACCCAACTTTACCCTCAAAGGTCGTCCTTCTGCTTTTGCCTTTTCCAGCTTGCTTTTTAGGTCTTCTTCAGTGATAAGATCAACCACATTCTTTTTAAGGATTTCAACCTGCTTTGATATGTCCAATTTGAGAAAACCTCCTGTTGTGAAGTGCGTTATAATGTTATTCTACTATGGCTAAATCAAAGAATAAGCGCCGTATTAGGTGGGCAAGGGTTTTTGGAGTAATCCTTCTTATCTTCGCCATAATCGCGTCAGCGATAGCGGTTTATGCAGTGAACGTCATTAGAACATTGGCAGCTGATTTGCCCCAACCTGACGAAGTAAAGTTAGACATACAGGAACCCAGTATTGTATACGATCGTAATGGCATAGTACTGGGCTATTTAGGTAGTAGCGCTCCTTACAAATATGTTTCCTTAGAAGAAATGGGCCCCCTGGTAAAGACCGTATTTGTGGGATCGGAAGACCACAGGTTTTACAATCATGGCCCAGTAGACTGGGTAGGTATCGTAAGAGCAGCCTTGACCAACCTCATGCATGGATCTATACAGCAAGGTGGAAGCACTATAACCCAGCAGTTAGCTCGTGTCATGTTCAACCTAGGCATGGAAACATCCATGGATAGAAAACTAAAGGAATTTGTACTCGCTTATAGATTGGAACAGAGGTACACCAAAGATCAAATACTGGAACTTTACTTGAACATGGTTTATTTTGGCGATGGATGCCATGGTGTAGAGACTGCTGCTCAGCACTATTTTGGCAAGCACACCAGCGAGC
The DNA here is from genome assembly GCA_012842545.1 of Coprothermobacter sp. GTDB lineage: Bacteria > Coprothermobacterota > Coprothermobacteria > Coprothermobacterales > Coprothermobacteraceae > Coprothermobacter. The sequence continues at coordinate 28,202 of DUSQ01000062.1, read as the reverse complement.
TAACATTGTCAGAACTTGCTTTGCTGGCGGGTATTTTACCCGCGCCTTCTGTGCGTGCGCCAACAAGTAACCTGGAAGCTGCAATAAATGGCAGAAACGTTGTTTTAAACAAGTTGTTATCCATTGGAGCCATAACGCAGGAAGAGTACGAAGAAGCAAAGAACCAACCTATTGAGCTTTCCCAGACCTCTTTGGTGGAACTAGATGCTAAAGGCTATGCACTTGATTTTATCAAGAACTTCTTGGTCAGCAACTTTGGCACAGATCTCACGTTCAGCGGTGGACTATCCGTTTACACCACCTTTGACGTAAAACTCATCGAAGGTCTGCAAAGCTCCATAGAAAAATACTTGGACGAACGTGACAAATCAATCACCGGAACAGTGGTTTTGGATGAGAAAGGTGTAAGGCAACCGCAACCGGGTGCGATCATAATAGACCCAAGAAATGGCGAAATACTTGCCATGGTAGGTGGCAGAAAATATTCTGAAACTCAATACAACAGAGCCATGGCTCCTCGTTCAACTGGATCTTCCTTTAAACCAATTGAGTACGCAGCAGCTGTTCACATGAACATGCTTACACCGTTTGACACGTGGGTGTCTGAGCCAATTAAGGTACCCGTACCAGGTGACACCTGGAGCCCACATGAATTTAACAACACATGGTGGGGTCAAATTACTGTACGAGAAGCCATTGTTCGGTCATCAAACATTGCCGCTGTTAAAACAGCTCTCTTGGTAGGCATAGATGCTGTGCAGTATTACGCAAAAAAATTTGGAATCACTGAAGAAGTGCGACTGGTACCAAGTACAGCCATTGGCGTAAATGAAATCAGTCCACTGAATCTGGCACTTTCATATGCACCCTTCGCTAACGGTGGGTACGCTGTGGAACCTGTCTTTATAAAAGAAGTGAAGAACAGCGTAGGGGTCACAATTTACAAACAGAGTCCTTGGAAATACAGGGTTATTGATGAATCTACAGCCTATGTAATGAGTGACATGCTCCACAGCATGTTCATGGGCAACGCCTACACACCTAAGGCTGCTGTTGACGGCAGATTCTTAGGAGGTAAAAGCGGAACAACCAGTTCTTGGAAAGATTCTTGGTATGTGGGCTATTCCACTAATTTCGTATACGCTCTCACGGTAGGTATTGACATGGACATCCCAGAAGTAAAGGGAGCGTACAAGAACATGACGACGAAACACCCTGGTATGTGGCTATGGGGATACACCGCGCGTGATCTTTTTAAAGCCAAACTTATACCTGTGGGGCCACCGATGAACAAGCCCAAAGACATAGTAAACGTGACTGTCAATTTCCAGGATTCTGAGCTACTAGGTGGAGGTAGCCAAAAACCTGTTACCAGTATTACAAAACCTGAAGCTGTTCCTTTGCAAACATCACCGATAAGTTGGAAGACGCTTTCTCTTAATGCAGATCTGACAGTAACATATAATGTGAACTGTTCCAGTTTCCAGCCAGTGAAGGTTTTGTGGCCAGTTCCCACGAAAAAGGAACCACCCACTGAAGAATGTGAAGTAGTACCAGAAACACCTCCTGAGGAAGAACCGCCGCCCGAAGAACCAGAAGAAACACCTACGGAGGTAAGCCCCATAGTTCCACCCACGGAAGGTCCCACAATAACGCCAACCACGCCAACCATTCCACCCATTATTCCAAACACGAGTACAACTGGCGCCCCAATTTCTGAAGGTGATCAGTTAGATTTTGAGAAACAGGGGTAAATACGTAGCTCTGCTTAAAAAAGCCTCGAGGCACGAAGAATTAAAAGACCTCGAGGCTTTTTACCTACTGCTTTGTGTTAAGTTCAATCCACGTTATATACGTCCCGGAGTTTCTCTGATAAGTAGTCCACAAAGTACTGTGGATTAAGCGGCTCTCCCGTAACCATCTTTACCAGTTCAGAAGGTGTATAAACGGCACCGTGCTTGTGGACTTTTTCCTTCAGCCACTGATGAATGGGTTCCAAATTACCCTCTTTAAGGAGCCCTTCCACATCAAGGTCTTTCTTCATGGTATTAAGGAACTGTGCCGCATAAAGGTTGCCCAAGGCGTAGGACGGGAAGTAACCTACCATACCACCAGACCAGTGTGTATCCTGCAAAATGCCACTACTGTAATCCTTAGGACGTATGCCCAAATACTTTTCATATTTCTCGTTCCAAACTTCCGGGGCTTCATCCACTGTTATTTCGTCGTTTATGAAGGCTCTTTCCATTTCATAGCGAATTATGATATGCATGGCATAGGTCAGCTCATCTGCCTCTGTACGTATGAGAGAAGGTTCCACGGTGTTTACTGCTTTGTACATATCTTCAGGACTGGCAGCGGAAAGATTCGGAAATTCCTCAACCACTTTGGGGAAGAAATGTTCCCAGAAACCCTTACTCCGTCCTATCATGTTCTCGTAGAATCTACTCTGTGATTCGTGAATACCCATGGAAACACCAGTAGCAAGCCCGGTACCATAAAGTTCGTCAGAAATATCCTGTTCGTAAAGAGCGTGACCTCCCTCGTGCATGGCACTAAAGAATGATGACAGAAAATACTCTTCATCGTAACGGTTGGTTATACGCACATCCCCGTTGAAGAAAGACGTAGTGAATGGATGAGCACTTATGTCCACTCTACCTCGGTTAAAATCGAATCCCATGAGCTCGAGAACCCTTCTGTTTAGTTCTTTTTGCTTGTCAGCAGGGTAATGCCCCTTTAGGAAGTCGTTATTGGGTACTTTACCCCGCTCCCTCAGTTCAGCGAGCAGCTCTACCAGTTTATCTCGAAGCTCACCAAAAACCTTGTCCAAAATCGATGTAGTCATGTCTGGCTCATATTGGTCCAGCAACGTATCGTATTTGTTCTCCTTGTACCCCAGGTAGCCAACGAATTCCTTCTCAAAATCCATGATTTGCTTGAGGTAAGGCTTGAACATTTCGTAGTCATTTCTTCTCCTGGATTCAGCCCAGACAGCTTGAGCTTCTGAAGTAAGTCTGGAAAAAGCAACAAACCTATCAGCCGGAATTTTTACCAAACGTTCATAACTCTTCTTCATCTCACGAAGCATGCCTTTATGGATTGGGTCAGTAAGGTCCTGCTGCTCAAGCCACGCAATATATTCTCCTGCTTCCGGTGCAGTTATCAACTTGTACATCTCACCTGACAAGTAACCCAGAACTTCCGCTCTACCCTTCACTCCCCCAGGAGGAACATTAACTTCAAGATCCCAGTTAAGAACCCCCATGGCGTTACCCAAAAGTTCGATACGCCTCAGATAACCTTTGATCTCCTGCATTTTCTCTTCAAAACCCACATGCATCCCTCCCGTTATTTGATACCAATGAACGGTCTCGGGTCCATTGGCTTGCCACCTATCCTTACCTCAAAGTGCAAATGAGGCCCTGTAACAAAACCTGATGCTCCTGTATATGCAAAGACCTCTCCTTTACCGTATTCTTGCTTTTGCGGCAATCTGAGCAAGTGAGCATAAACTGTTACGCAACCTGAATGTTCCAGCACAGCATAATACCCCCATTGAGTTCCATAACCAGTGTAGACGACTTGGCCATCGCCAGCTGCTCGTGCCGGATAACCAGCCATGGCTAATATGTCAATGCCACTGTGAAGCACAGTGGTACCCAACAGGGGATGCTCGCGTTCCCCAAAATAGGAGGTAACAATGGGATTGGGTATGGGGCTGATAAGCTCACAAGCCCTATCACTTGGAGACACGAATTGAGCCAAAAGTGCTTCAGTCTCCTTTCGGTCTTTTAGCCAAACCTCTGAAAAATCTTTGCTCATTTCCTCCATTTTAAGTTTTAAAGCGTTCACGTGCCCGTAAACCTCACGAGCGCGAGAGTCTTTGTCAAATGTGGCTTTATCCAAGAGGTAGGTGCCAAACTTGTCAATGTACTCAAATATTCTGACCGGGCTGTCCTCAACGGTAAAATAACCGCGATGCAAGACAAGGCCGACTTGAGGAAATGTCTTGGCTCCAAGTGCGGAAGTAACCCTCTCTGGTAAGGGAATTACTACACCCTCGCCTTTCACTGCTCCGTTCTCGCTAAGTTCCAGTGTCCCACCCAAGGGTAAAGAATAACTTAAGTCGCTGTATCTCTTCGATAGAAAACGAATCTGACTATTCTGAATATCAAGAGTAACCCTTACTTCAGAATCTAAATCCCAGGAAACAGAGGTTGCATCACCCTGCACATCAAAACCATAGTTTTTCAATATGGTGAGCGGAATGTAGCCATCTTCAGCTGTGGCAGTTCCTACAACCTTAAACGTGGGATAGCCTTCTGGTCTTTCGTAAAGGTTCACTTTGCCCTGGTAGTACGACCCCATCACATAAACATCTTTTAAGGAAACTCCCAGGCCCACATCGATTATCGTACTAGTGCGGAAAAAGCCCACATCAGCCTTTAACGTACAGGGCCCGTCGACTGTGAAAGGAACAGTCACATCCTTATCATTCCAAACCAGAAACACATCACGACTCACCGTGGCAGTGGTTCCAGAACCCTGGTCAACCAGGGTTACACTCACCAGGCCTGGTTTGTTCACGCTTATTCTGAGAGAAGCTTGATAGTTCTTCTGTACTCCTTCAACAACAGGTACGACGACAAGCTCATTCAATACGTTCACCTTCCAGGGACTAAAAAAATAAAGAGCAACAATAGCTGCCAATAAAAGCCATAGTAAAAACCAAGGAAACCTGGCCCGTTTCTTCTTACGAGGTAAGTAATGGTACTGTGTCGTCATACATGTATTATTGTATTATGGAAAAAGCTGTATGGTACCACTCAGATTGTGATTTCGAGCTTTTGGAAAATGTTGCCATCTTTAGGTTAAGACCTATTTTGAACATCCATGTGGAGCACGTGTTATTTTTTGAAAAAGATGAAAGCCTTGTACTCATAACACCAAAGAGTAGACAGCGTTTGGTAGCCAAGAACCTCATGGAGATGGCAAACGAAAAAGAACTACAACTTTACTTAGAGGACCTTTCATTTAGCCATTCATGCGTGAGGAAAGCAGTGAAATGCACCGAAAACAACGCATTAAATGCTTGGGATCTTGTTCCCAACAACGTCTTGAAAGAACTAGTTATTTCCAAAACAGTAAATGGAGAGTTAGTTATTTAGCAAGGAACAACTCGACCCGCACCACTGTGTATCTTCCCCATTTTTAATGGTGAAAACGCCTCACCTATACCTTAAGAAGAAGTAGCTAGTACTGGCGCCGAAAAACATCACTTTAAACCGAGTACTTCTCTTACTTCGTTAGCTTTGTCTTCTGGCAAAGGTATGAAGCCTTCCGCATCAGACGGCCAGTAAATGGGCCTGCCCACCGACGTATTATCAAGAATCTTCTGTAGCTCACTCTTCTCAACATAACCTATCCATAGAGCCAACAGATGGTCGTCTCCATCTGTAAGTACTACGATGGGTGTGGGTGCTCCGCAACCTACTGAGGCAACAACTGACCCAAGGAAGCAAAACTTTTGCAGGTTTACCTCCGTCCCCGTAATGGCAGGGTTAATCTCTGCAAAAATGGTATTGGTCGCACCGAACATTTCTACGGACAACTCCTTCATTCGCTGGCAATAAATACATGACTCGGTTCCGTAAATCCTCAGCTTGTAGGTAACCTGGGCATTATTACTATCAACCTTGCTGGTAGAGCTGCAACCAGCTAATGGAACCAGCACAACGAGAACCAGAACTAATATGGTGACTAGTTTTCGCACTTTTCTGCACACCTCCACAAAGAACAGCTGCTTAAGATTATACAACTACATACCCACCAAGTTTAGACATAAACATTGTGTCTCCTTATATACTAAAGAGCGCAAGAGATCCGGCGCCTAAGCTTAAGCCAGACCTACTTAGTACTAAATCTGGAGTTTGACGCTTATCCCACTACTGCAGGTTCCACAACCAGAGCACCTTTCTTAAAACGTCCTGGAGCCAAGGGTGCCAGATCAATATCCATGGGACTATCAGTCATCCATTTGCTAAGTTGCTCTGCCATGGCAGGGCCAAACATGAATCCATGACCAGAACCACCAGCTGCGACCCATAGTCCTTCAACTTCGTCTACGGGACCAATGGCATGATGATGGTCAGGGGTCATTTCGTAGAGACCAGCCCATTGCCTTACTACGTTCACGCCCTTAAGAAACGGAAGAACATGCGTCGCTTCCTTTGTCATACGCATCAGGAAGTCCATACTACTTGAGAAATCAAACTCCTCAGGCTCATACCAATGTTCGGGATCCACTGGAGGAAGTCCCATGATAAATGACCCATGTGGACGTTGCTGTATGTAAAAACCTCTGGAGAAAGATATAACCATGGGACCAAGTACTCGTTCCCAAGGTTCAGTAATCAAGATTTCGTGCTTCTCACCCCACAAAGGCAGATCCACACCAGCAGTCTTAAGCAAAGCTGTGGTCCAAGCACCAGCACTCACAAGGACCCTGTCAGCAAGTATCTTTGAGCCGTCCTCAAGTTTTACACCGCGCACCTTACTGTTCTCCACGAGAATCTCCGAAACAGGAGTCCACTCCCTTATATCCACCCCCAGCTTCTTAGCAGCTTCAGCATAAGCAAACGTTACACGGAACGGATCCGCATGACCATCACGTCCATGGTATGTGGCTCCAACTACCCCATCGACGTTAACACGCGGGAATTCTTTCTGCACTTCCTCATGGGACAATATGACTGTATCGAGCCCAAATCGGTGCTGAACCTCCGCATTTCGCTTCAATCCTTCGAATTCCTTCCCTGAATAAGCGAGAACTAAATAACCGCCTTGCCACAGTTCTAAATAGTCTTTGCTGTAACCAAGTTCTTCGTCCATGTGTTCAAATATTTCCAAACTCCTTGCCATAAGCCGCACATTGAATTCAGAGCCGAATTGAGCCCTGATACCAGCCGCACAGGAACCAGTTGATCCACCAGTCAAAAAAGTCTTCTCCAGGAGTAGGATCTTACCTGCGCCCCTTTTTGCAAGCTCGTACGCCGTGGCCACGCCTTGTATGCCACCACCTACTATGATCAGATCGTAAGTCATAAGCTCGCCTCCTTTTCCAACGCCTTGAAGGGCACGCTTCTAACAGGTGGCCTAACCACGGTCTTTCTCAAGTACAGATTGGATATGGGCACATTCTTCACCATGGCCAATTCCCTTAACACCAAAAGTTTGCAGGTCTTACCACCGCAAGGGCCCATGCCAATTCTTAAATACCGCTTCAATTTATCCCAAGAATCATAACCGTCCTTTATGGCCTCCCTGAGTTGTTTAAGTGTGATATCTTCACATCTGCACACTATGATGTTTTCTTCATTCATCCTTAGTCATCTCCTTCTAAAGGAGCGCACAACGGGTAACAGTTCCCTTGGAATCTCCAGAGTTACTAAAGTAGTTCTGCTGGTCTTATCTAGTGAAGGAAGCTTTACTACGCGAGCCACATCCGCTTCACAGACTTTTCTTCCATATCGGTCAAGGCCATCCACCTTTTCTCCTTTTTCAGGGACGTCCATCATCTCATACGGTATGGTCACTTGTGCGCTACCATTCTTCAAAGAAAGTAAAAAAATGGCTAATCCCGGACAGGAAGCCACACAGTTTCCACACCCAGTGCACTTATTAAAATCGATCACCGGGGGTGTGGTAAGTTTTTCCATGGAAATGGCATGTACAGGACAGGATTCTACGCAAGGATTGCACGGGATATCTTGATAACATTCATGCACAGCCACGAATCCTTTAATAAGGCGTTCTTCACTGGGAAAATTCCTCATGACATCATCTAAAGTGGGAACGCCGTCCACATTAAGCATTGCTATCACCTCTCATGCGCTCGATGCCCTCGAGTACTTTCTTACTCAGAGAGCTTTCCCGGAAGCTACTAAGGGCTCGTAAGTATTCCTGTATCCGATTCTCATCTACTGGAAAACCGAGTTCTTTCGCAGCTACTAAACCAGCAATACTTCCTCCCAGACTTGCAGTGGTAGCTTCTTCAATACCTCCCGCATCTCCGGCAACGTAGACGTTTGGATTGGTAGTGTGTCCCAATTCGTCATGCCATGGCACAAAGCCGCCCAGTTCGGGGATGTACTCCGTCCTAACCTGGAGCATTTGGAACAAATCTGTGAGAGGCATTAGCCCTACTGCCAGTGCTACCACATCTACCTTATGATGCATTTCAGTGCCAGCCACTGGTTCCATGTTTTCGCCAACTTCAGCAGTAACGGCTTCTTCAACGTGCTCAGTACCGTAGACGCCAAGTACAGTGCGTCTTAGCAAAAGCGGAACTCCCAGCCTTTGAACTTTAGCAGCGTGTACCCAGTATGCACCACCAAGCTTAGGTAGTACATCTATGACGGCATCCACATGAGCTCCAGCTTGCAGTAACTGGTAAGCCAATATGACTCCCACATTTCCACTACCAACGATGAGAAAACTTTCACCGGGTAGCACACCATACTCGTTCATGAGCGTCTGTACTGCACCAGCACCCATAACCCCAGGCAAGTCATTGTTTTCAAATAAAATCATGCGCTCAGCAGCGCCCGTGCATATCACAGCTTTCTTGGCAGATATTTTTACATGGTCTTCCCAGGAGGCAGCCAAGTACGTTTGATCAGGGTAACCCCCTATGACTTCATAACCCAGCAAAGTCTTTATATTTGGGTGAGCATTCACTTGCGCAGCAAGCTGCTTTGCCAAGTTAAAACCACGAGTTCCTGCACCTCGGTCAGCCCATCCAAAGAACTTGTGAGTCTGTTTAACCAATTGGCCACCAAGTTTCTGGAATTTGTCAACCAGAAGCACTTGTGCTCCGCTCTCAGCAGCAGTCAAGGCAGCATTCATGCCAGCTGGACCACCACCTATAACCATGACGTCCGTGAAAATCATGGCATCATCCCCTTGTCTCGCTGACGTTCCACAGTCATACCCTGGCTGACCGGAGTAACACAGGCTCTTGTGTTGGGAACGCCGTTAATAACCATAAGACAACTGCTGCAATTTCCAATAGCGCAGAAGAGCCCTCGGGGCCTGTGCAGGCTCATGCTATCTCGCAGCACGTCAATGCCATTCGCAATCAGCGCTGAAGCTACAGTGTCACCTTCATGCGCCACAAGTTCCCGACCTTCGAAGACAATGGTAATCTCTTTGGTCCTGGGGAATTCGAGTATGGGATGTTCTTGAATACGACGTGACAATATTTCCGCCTCCCCTTTCCCTTAAGATTCTTATGCTAATAATTTAACACGACATGAGGCAAACATGATCTCTGGTTCCCCAAAAACATGTTTCAAAAGGCAAAAAGGAAGAAATACACAAAAGCGAAAAGTCACTTACAAAACAACCATATGAAGCGGAGGAAGAAAGCACGCTTTGGGCACACATACGTAAGCTACCTTCTTCCTTCGCCAAGGTTTGTACAAGTGAAACACACGTATGAACATACTACGACAAGCCTACTCGTAACGAAGTGCTTCCACTGGATGCAACAGACTAGCTCTGTAAGCAGGGTAAATACCGAAAAACACTCCCACCAAAAGCGCAAACGACACCGAAAGTAGCAGGTTCTGCCAGGTTACAAGCATGGGTATTGATGCAGCTTTACTAGCTGCAGAGCTGAGCCCCCAGCCTAATGCTACACCGATCACACCGCCACTGAGCGTCAAAATGAGAGCCTCGGTAAGGAATTGAATTAAGATATCCCTTCTTCTGGCTCCCAGTGCCTTACGTATGCCAATCTCACGAGTTCTCTCAGTGACTGAAACCAACATGATGTTCATGACACCTATGCCACCGACGACCAGAGAAATTCCAGCTATGACTGATAAAACCAGGCTGATCACATTAAGAATGTTGTTTACAGCGTCTAAAGCTGACACCAGGGACGTTGCTTGAAATCCTCCGCGGACATGATGAATGCTATTCAGCAGGCTCACGGCCAACTGACCGAAAGACTCAACCTCTTCCTGGGAAGTTAGCAAAACAGCCAAGCTCGTGATTTCGGTGGCCACTCCTGCATTCTTTAGTGCAGTGTAGGGTACGTAGACGGTAATGGGGATGTTCCTTTCATCAATACCTGCACGTGCCGCTGATCCATTGCCTCCGCCTATGCTGACCCCACTTCTAACAACACCCACTACCCTAAGAGAAAAAGTGCTCCCACTGACATTAACCTGCAGTCTCTTGCCCACGATATTTGCAGGCAAAACACCTTGCTGAATGGCCATTTTATCCACCACAGCGACAAGGTCACCATTTCGAACATTTGCATCAGTAAATAACTGTCCCTGATCCAGGCTTAATCCGAAAGAATCAAAGTACTCTGCATTAGTACCAAGCACCATGGCAACCCCGCTACGGCCAGCAGCACTGTAATAACCAGTTACATTTTGTACGGGCACAATGGATTTCACAGATGGCGAAGCATTTCTTAATGCAAGGATGTCCAGGTCAGTGAAACTGACATTTCCAGCAGCCGGACTGACTGTAAGCTGAAGGACTCCACTTCCCAAACGTCCCAATTCCCTGTTGACAGTGCTCGTTACGCCTGCACTCAAAGTCAAAATGGTGAATACCGACGCGATGCCAATCACAACGCCGAGAACTGTGAGAAACGAACGCAGTCTACCTCTTAGTATGCTTAACCAAGCTTCCTTTATTTGCATGAAGAACAAGCTCATATTTTCGACTCCTCATGATCGATCAAACCATCTTTTAAATGAACAATTCGCTGAGCTCTGGACGCCACATCCATTTCGTGAGTCACCAAGACTACTGTGCTTCCGCTCTTGTTCAGCTCCTCAAAAATATCCATTACTTGATCCGACGTTGCTGTATCCAAATTTCCTGTTGGCTCGTCAGCAAGTACAATTCCCGGCTCCATGACAATTGCTCTTGCAATGGCAACTCTCTGCATTTCTCCCCCAGAAATCTGGGTAATGTGCCGATGCCATTTACTAGAGAGACCTACTCTGTCTAAGGCATCCATGGCTTTCTTTTTTGCCTTGTTGCCTGTTATCCCAGCGTAGTACATAGGGACCATGACCTGTTCCAATAGGTTCAAATGCGGCAATAGATTGAAAGCCTGAAAGACAAAACCTATTCTCCTGTTCCTGATTCTCGCTAAATCGTCGTCGGAGAGCCTAGATACGTCTTCACCTTCCAAATAGTATTTACCATAAGTAAGAGAATCCAGACAGCCAATAATGTGCATGAGCGTGGATTTTCCTGAACCTGATCGTCCTGTTATGGCAATGTATTCACCTTTTCGTACTTCAAGATCAATACCCTTTAGAGCCTCAAAAGCAGCTTCTCCCTTCCCATACACCTTTCGTACGCCTTCCAGCTGAATTTCTACATCTGCCATATCACTACTACCTCGTTACAACCTTCTGACCCTCAGCTAGATCGAGATGGTCTGTTAGAACTTTCTCTCCCTGCGACAGTCCAGTCTCAACAAGAACTTCACTGGCGCTTTGAGCACTGATTTTTATGGCTTTTTGCTTCACTGTGCCATCTTCAACGACCTTCACATAGGTTTTGCCATCTTCTCCATATATGACCGCTGACAAAGGAATGATAAGCCCATTCTCCTCAGCGGTTTTTATCTCCACGTCCACAGAAGAACCTATGGGAATTTCAGTTCCGTCACCTAAAGTAACTTCTAAGTTAACAGCGTTGTTTACGCTTACAGGACTCACAAAAGACACTTTAGCTTCAAACGTTTGGTCGCCAAAATAGACACGTGCCGTTTGACCAACTTTTACAGACATGGCATCTACAGGGTTAAGCATCATTGAGACTTTTCTCTGAGAAACGTCATATATCACAACAGCAGGTTGTCCCATAGGAGAGGGCATACCAGAGCTAACCAAGAGCTGACCAACAATACCAGCCACAGGAGCTTTTAGGGTGTAAGATTTCAACTTGTTTTCCAATGACGTTATGTTTAGCTTTTGGTTCTTGATTTGAATTTCCTGCATTGCGATTTGATCATCCAGAGACATGCCAGTGCTTTGGCCCGCTGCGAGATTACCACCGCTATCTTTCATCTTCTTGTAGCTATCCAGCTGAATCTGCAGTATGTTAAGCTGATTTTGCGCCAAAGTAATCTGCGTCCTCATATCATTATCATCAAAGCTAACCAGTGTTTGTCCTTTGTCAACTCGATCACCAACTTCCACTTCAACATTCTTCACATTAACTCCAGTTGGTCCATAAAGGGGATATTCCTGTTTAGCCTTAACCGTGCCGCTGGCATAAACAGTTTGTTCCAGAGTACCATTCTGAACCTCAGCCGTCTTTACTTCCACTGGCCCCGTGGAACAGCCACCTAAAACGGCCAATGCTCCAACAACCAGAACTACAAACACTAAACTTTTCTTTACAATAGTATTGCTCACATTTACCTCCCCAAGATCCCTTCTAAGCATGAATTCTTAAAAAAATAAATAAACTCCTGAGATCATTTACCATTCTTGCTCCACCATGCTCGGTGAATAATTTATCAACACAAACCATACCATACTTAGCATTAATTCCAAAATCCAAAGTGTCCAGATTCCACTCATAACATCACCTCCACATATTTTGACGAACAATTCATTCCTACTATTCATATACCCAAAATGAGCCTCTTTAGTTGCTTTGAATAGATCATTTTTGTTTATGGTAATATTTCTTTAGATTCACTTAAAAAGGAGGGGTCGTCTGTGAAGACGTATGAAGTCCAAAACGACACCAGTAAAACAGAAAAGCACACTCCTTACATTGAAATTCCGGCAGAAGTAAAACCAAACGAACCATTTGAGGTAACAGTACAGGTAGGGAAAGACATCCCACATCCAAACCTGGTGGAACATCACATCAAATGGATCCAGGTATTCTTTGAAGAAGAAGGGAGAGCCTTTAACCCCATTCACATTGCCACCTTTGACCTTGGTCCCACTTATGCCGAACCCAAGGTCACTTTTACCATGAAGTTACAAAAGGGTGGAAAGCTAATCGCACTGGAGTATTGTAACATTCACGGACTTTGGGAGAATTCCGTAGAGGTAAAGGTCAGCGAGTAGTTAAGGAGGTTAGTAAACATGGGTGAGTACGCAAGGAAGTACACAAAAGGAAACGTGGACGAACTGATTACCCTACTAAACAAGGCTTATGCAGATGAATGGATCGCATATTATTATTACGAGGTGGGAGCTGAACTAGTAAAGACTCTGGATGGAAAAATAACTGCTGATCAGCTTAAAGAGATGGCTGAAGACGAAGAAGAACACCGGAAGGAACTCGCTGAGCGCATTGTGGAGTTGGGTGGAGAACCCATTCATGATTGGGAAGAGATTTTGAAACAAGCGAATTATCCTAAGATAACTTATCCCGCTGATAGATCAGATTGGCAGGGCTTTTTGAAGGCTGTTTTGGAAGCTGAACGCGGAGCCATTGAAGTGTACGAGAAGCTCATGGACTACCTGCGCGCAGGTAATGGTGATCCCGTGACTTTTCACGTCATAAGACACATACTGCAAGAAGAGATGGAACACGAGGAGGAAGTAGAAACCCTTTTAGGATTGTAGCGGAAATATGGGTAAACAAAACGCCCCGTAACAGCGGGGCGTTTTGTTATTGAATTATTTAATTTACTAACTAAGCTTTTTCAGTCCTCGTCACTAAACCAAGTGGGATCGAACCATTCATTTACTCGTGTCCCTCCTGATTTCATACGCTGGAGGATCAAAGCGCTTATAGGAGTCCCCAAATTTTCCAAACGGATTTCCGTATCCGCTGAGCCCTGTACCACTTTTAGAGCATCACTCATTATATTTTCAAAATCTCCCAGCCACGGAGCATTCTCAGGAACAGACAAAATAAGTTCATCCCAAATGTCCAGTTTTATGCTGACTGCTATGAGTTGTTTAAGAATTAGCAGGGTATCTCCGGAGTATGTCTTAAGTCTCTCAAGCACATGCTCCATGGTGGCTATGGCCACATCTAAGTCTTTTGTTCCCGACAAAATGCCTAGCAATGCATAAAGTCCGTTTTCACCAGGCAATTCTTTTAACAATTCCAAGGCGGCTTTTGGAAATTTCGATCCGAGTTCTCGTCCCAAAGCCTGAGCATGCTTCACAGTAAGAGCATGCCCCTCTCTTTCCAAAAGAACCTCTTTAGCGAAATCGAAATCCTTTCTTTTTACTGCCTCGGTTATCAGAGCAACAAAAAGGTTAAACCTGGCAGGACTCTTGACACTCTCCAATTCTCCATAGACGTCCCGGAGGTCGTCACTAACTGAAAGAAGTTCCTTAAAAACCTCTAAAGCTTTTTCCTCATCTACATCAAGGTAGACCCTAAATGCTCTTCTTAAAAATGTGGCATCGGAAGTTCTTTTGTATACAACCAAATACAGATCCGCTAAATCCTTTGCTGAAATTAAGTCCTTATTGGTAGCAAAATCTATCAATTCTTCCAACCTGGAGACTGGAAGAAACTGTGCTAATGCAATTAATAGTGGACCAATTTTCATTTTCCAGTCGTATTTCTGTATGGCTGAAAAAACCTTTCCAGCCTCGTGTCGTCTCCTATTAAGCAAATCCATAAGCGAGTAAAGCAAAACCAGATCCGAGTCTTCACCAAAAATGGCCTCAGCGTCATTTTTGGCTCTTATGAGCCTTAGATCTTCCACTAAAGAGTGAATGTAGGCAACACCAGCAGTCATACCAAGCACGGCTTGGCGCTTCCAAATTTGCTTTATTAGTTCTACTATTTTATTCAGAACCGGATCCGGTATGTCCACTAACCCGTAGTTAGCAAGTAAGGACAATAGTGCCTCGAAGCGTGGCTCTAAATCCCTATCACCAACGGCTTCACCAAGGTGTAGAGCTCCTATGTACTCATCCTTAGGTTTCACAAAGGACTTCTTAAATTCGTCCTTACGATTTTTCCAGTTATTTAGTAAAGATTCAACCGACAATTCCATGTATTAAGTTTATCATAAAAAAACCAGTCAAAAAAATACAAACCACTACCAAGTCACAGGGGGATAAAAAGCGACCTCATCACCGTCCTTAAAGACAAAACAAGGATCCGAAATAACTCTCCCTCGGCAAAAAGCGAGGAAATCGGACTTAATATGCTCAGGCCCATCTAGCAGAAACTTGGATAAACCTGGACAATTATGAGCCACTTTTAAAACCAAATCGGTGTAATCAGAAGCTTCTAATTCTAAATCACCACAGCCAAGCTCAGCAAAACCGCCCATAAAATGAACCTTCACTAAAGCCACCGAGACCCACCTCCTTAATAGAGACAGATCTTTTCAGTTCTTCGAATAAGCGGACGTCAATCTCGCCTATGGCTTCCGTTGCCACACTGCTGCTAGCGGCAGCCGAACTTACAAGCAACGCCTCTCTCCAATCTTGGCCAGCCCAATAAACATGTAACAAATAGGAAAGAAAAACATCACCAGCTCCAACAGAATTAATACACGGCACTTGTGGAAGTTCAGCTTTGAATGTAAAGCCGTCTGCACTCCTAAAGAAAGCACCCGACCTCTCGCAAGTCACTCCCAGATTTCCTCTGAATTGCTCCACATTCAGACCCTGAGCTTCGAACTGATTGACTTTTATGAGCCATGCATAAGGCAAGGCAACTTTAAGGAAACTCGGCTTGGCATCCACTATGATGTTAGCTCCCGCTTCTTTCGCAGTGGCTATCATGTTTTCGTAACTAACCAGATCCACGCCCTTAGCTACAGACCCTGCAAATATGACAAATGGAAAACTGTCCACCAGGTCTCCGTACGTTTTCTGAAAAGCAGTCAGCTCATCACTGGAAATCTCCTGCCACCTATCAGATATGACATACTCTTTGCCCAACCCAATAACCGTTGTGTTAATTCTGTTATCGTCATTGCAATGAATGGGAACCACATTCACACCTTCAGCACAGCACTGACTTAACAGCCACTGGCCAATGTAATCACCAAAGAAACCAATTAGATGAACTTCATGCCCCAGCCTGGATAGGAACCTTGCCACATTTAGAGATTTGCTCCCAGCACTTCTATAGCGCCTGTTTGGGCGGAATATTTTGCCCTCTTCAACTGACTCACCCAAAACCAGTACTTGGTCCAAAGCGGGACTCAAACCTACTACTAGAACCTTCATGGAAGCGTTATTTCCACCTTTCTAGTATCTGCATCCCATAATACGTTCAGCCCCATAGATTCAACAATGAACCTTACAGGGACTAACATCGTGTCTTGTACGATTTTAGGCGGAGCATCAATGTTCATGGGTGCACCATCAACGAAAGCCGTAGACTTTCCGTTGAATAGCTCTATGGTATGACCCAGTCCAGTAATGGTTACTTTCTTTTGACTATCGTCCCACTGAACATTGTAGCCAAAGGCTTCAGAAACCACTCTTATGGGAACCATGGTCCTGCTGTTAATAATGGTAGCAGTCACATCCATGGCCTTCTCAACGCCGTTGATGCTGTATGTATTCCTACCCACATAAAACACCACATGAACCTGTGGAAGCAATGTGTAAATACCATCAGTAGCAAGTAAGAAAACCTGTTCTCCTTCAATGGCCACGTCGAGCACTTTGTCAGCTGGGTAATTCGGGAATGCCTGGCCTAAATCCTTGATATCATTGGACACAAGATACAAGGAGGACGCTGTAACGACTAAGACGCCCTTTTCTGAAGGCACAAGCTGTCTTATGGGATCTGGAAACTTGAAAACCAGGGGACCAAGTAAATAATTTCCATAGCTGTAGTACAAAGAGCCATTCCACTTAACCACGTCCTGCGGTGGCACTTTAGTTTCTACACTGGAAACAATACCCAGAGAAAGAAGCTTTATTTCACTGGGAGTAGATACGTAGTAACCCTCCCCTGTGTACCCATAGGATACAATGGGCTTACCTGCAATACTAACAAGTGGTTTGCCTGTAACAGCATCTATCACCAAGACGCTTTTGCGTCCCATGTTGTCCGCGTTTGACACTAACAGATATCCTTCTTGATTGTCACCGAAGCCATCCAAAATAGCGCCTCTGACCGTTCTAGACACTTCATTCCACGAGTAGGCATGACCACCCGCTTCCCATGTTAGCAATCCACTTTTCTTTAGTCCGCCAAGCTCTTCAATTTCCTCACTCCAACCTTTATCAGAGAACACCAGCCGATAATTATCAGAAATGAATGTAGGACCAGGACTAATACTACCCAAGAGCGGTAGTCTAACGCTGCCGGACACCTTTTGAAGAGTCTGCTCTTTTAGTTTGTAGGCACCAGCAGGGGTGATAAGAAAATCTCCGCTGAGTACGGAGTTAGCTGCAACTTTAGATATCTGCGTTGCAGAAGATTCCAAAGCATACAGCTTCTCACCTTGCAAAAAATACAGTAAACCACCCGAAAAAGAAGCAGCAGAAACATTGTCAAAGAACTGTTGTTCCCAACTTAGTACGTTTCCCCTCAAGCAAGCAACACTACCATTCTTCAATTCCCATGCTCTGTCACATGAGCGTAGATCAACCTGCTCGCAGGAACTCCCCCCGCACCTATAAACACCAGAATTAGTAGAAACCACTGCCTTGGCTGGTAAACCACTAACATATGTGACGTCGCCAGGAACTGAAGCAAAAAACTTTACGTCCTTAGAAGTCCTATCTACTAAACTCACACTGTTTCCCTTCCACAGCCAAAGGTTGTCCTCATAGGAAGCCATGCCATTGTAAATACCGACATTTGTCCACTGACCATTGGCGAAGTATTTAACATTTCCAGACGTGTCTTGGACGAATAAGGTGGATGCTGCGAAAGAAAAGGAGATCATGTCTGATGCAACTGAAACAGTGGCTCCTGTAGGTAAAACACCAACTAAGTCCGTGCTTACATAGCCCAGCTTTTCTCCTGTGGAAAAAGCCGCGTAAACATAGTCGTAAGGGAGGTAATTAAACCATCTTTGTTCCATGGATGTTTGTCCTTGGACAGCAACGGACAGTATTATCAGCAACATCAGAACAGATGCTAAAAACTTTCTCATGGATTAAATTCTACCCCACATCTTCAGGATGTAGTGCTTTGTACAACTCCTGCGCAACCTTGGGCGGCAGGCCGCCTTTTTCTGCAAGTTCTTCAACACTGGCAGCCTGTAGACCCACCATACCACCGAAAGTGTCAATGAGTTTGCGTCTCCTAGCCTTACCTATGCCAGGTACACTTAGCAATATATCGCCGAAATCCTCTCGTAGTTTTCGGTGGTATGAATTAACCCACCTGTGAGCCTCGTTCCTTATGGTTTGAAGTATTTGTTTCCCGACATCTTCTGGTGGCAAATAGATGGGGTCCTCTTTCCAAGTCACAAACAATCTGTCATCGGGCTTCGCCATGGCAACTGCAGGCACACTCACACCAACTTGCTCCATGGCTTGCTTAACAACCATGAGATGTTGCCTACCTCCGTCTATGAGCATGAGATCAGGCAATCCTGTTTTCTCGTCTTGTAAACGCCTAATTACCACCTCGTACATGAAGGAAAAATCGTCTTTGTAAGAACCTTTTATGCGATAGTGCCTGTACCACGGGGTGTAAAACTGACCATTAACGTAAGCCACCTTGCCGCCTACACGCTCAGAGCCAAAAAGTTGTGCCATATCGAACCCTTCAATTCGTGTAGGAATGTGCTCTAAGCGAAGCACTTCTTTTATTCGCAGCAGTCCACGTTTAACCCTTTCAGCTCCCTCGTCTCTTTCTAATAGGCTCTCAGCATTCTCTTCAGCAACCTTGAGCAAGGCTTCCCAGCCCCCTGGCACAGCTTCTACCCGAACGTTGTGCAAATCTCCTAAGGATTCCAATACTCCAGCTACGTCGTCTTTCACATAGACAACGATGCCTTCCTCATGGTAAAGCCTTACATAATCTCGGAAAAAGCTCTCCATGATTTCTCCAGGTGCGATATAAGCGCCTGAAGAGTACTTTAGCCCAAACACATTGGTTATCATCCCGTCTCTAACAGAGACCACAAAACCAGAGGCCAAATCCTCTTTCAATGCAAAGGCGATTAGATCCGCGCTACCGTCAACATTTGCTTCTCTTTGCATTCCAATTCTTCGTACGGTGTACAGAAGATCGCGAAGTTCAGCTGCTCTTTCGAAATTCAGATTATCAGCTTCTTCCTTCATCATCTTAGTAATACGATTCTCAACTTCTTTGGTATCCCCTCTTAGAAACTTTATAAACAATTGGACACGATCTTTGTACTCCTGAGAACTTATACTCCCTATACATGTGCCGGAACACCTGCCAATCTCATAATAAACACAAGGACGGGTCCTTTTTTTAAGAGGTCCTTTGCAGGACCTAATCCCGAAAACTTCTTCAGCTATTTGCATTAAGTTCTTAAGGTCGCCCCGCACTTTGCCAGGCATATCGGGTACACGAAGCGGAACGAACGGTCCAAACAATAATTGTCCTGGCTTTGTTTTTCTCTGCTTTATACGTACAATCTCAACAGCTGGATACTCCTGGCTTAGGTCAATGCGTAAATAGCTGTACCCCTTTCCATCTTTTAAAAGAACGTTGTAAGGTGGAGCATATTTCTTAATAAGTGTTTCTTCCAACTCAAGAGACTGCCTTTCGTTGGCAACGATGACCCAACTGACTTTGGATGCATTACTAACTATGAGATGTTCTTTCTGACCTGGCTGGCTACGCACGTAGTCAGCCAGGCGATTGTGTAGATCAGCAGCCTTCCCAACGTAAATAACCTGCCCAGAGTCCCCATAAAAGAGGTAGACACCTGGACTGTGCGGTGCTTGCTCAATGGATTCTCTTAGTGTCATCGTGTTGTTGCTTGCATTGCACTGTTTGCATAAGTCTTAACCTTACTTAGGTAGTTGCTCACATAATTGTTTCCATCATAAATTCTACCGCTGTAACCAGAATTCTTGAGCTTAGTAACCCCAGTAAGGTAAGAAGCTACCGCAAGATCAATGGCCTTGGACCTGTCCTTCACATGGCCAATCCATGCTTCGTAATTGTCATTAAGGTAGAGTAAACCAGCGCAGGCATTTTCATAGGGGTCAAAAATGTCACCTTTACTAAGAAGGGAAGGATATGCTTTCACATACGTTCTAAATGTACTTGAAAGCAGCTGCATGATGCCCTTAGCTCCAGCACTTGAAACATCCTTAGGATTAAAATTGCTTTCTGTCTTGATCACGCCAATGAACACCTCAGCAGGCAAGTTGTTCGGGTTACAGTTCCTGTAAGCATTTCCCAACGCCAGCGCTACAGTTGCGCTAGCTCCAGCTTGGATTGCCATCTTTTCCACTAAGAAAGGAGCACTTCGGGAAGGCTCTCCATTCCATGCTCCAGCATTCACGCTTATCTCACAAAACTTCGCTGGCTTACTCATGAGAACCGTTTCAGCCGTCACGGGTTCCACGTTCACCGCAGCTGGCAGAACGATCCAAAGGATCATAATAAGAATTGTCAAGAGAACCAAGAGCGACCACATTTGCAAAGGCATAGTGCTAACACCTCCTCAAAAACTAAATCAAGCTAAAGGATTATAGCACATAGCAATTTACAGATTGTTAAATCATTGAGAAGGTGTGCCTTTTTCCTGCTTAGACGGGAAAAACTCTGCCTTGCTCGCAGGCCAATATACTGTAAGGTCTCCCTAGTTCAGCTTTTTCCCACGTCTTCGTGGTCGCAGCAATGATATGCCTTTCAGGCAGAAGTCTCAAAACTTTTCTCCAATGAAGCTCATCAATGTTCGCATTAAAGTCATCCATGAGGAGAAGAACGTACCCCTGTTTTTCATGAATGAGTTCAGCCGTTCTCACAAAAACAAAGGTAAGCAGAATCTTCAAAAAGCCTCTAGATGCAACAGTATTTAGCTCTCTGTTATTCACATTCAATAAGATTTTGTCTCGCTGAAAACCGAACAAGGTTGTCTTCTTCTGCATCTCCAAGGAAAGGTTCTTAATATCAGAAGTCTCCACCGAAAACTCAAAACTGTAATTAGTATCAAATACCTGCGGGAAGCGCAAATTCAAAGACGCTTGAACCAGCTGCAAGAACGCTTGTCTCTTTTCTCTCCACTTTTGAGAAATCGTATCAATACGCTCAGAAAGTACTTCATTAAGCGGCTCATTGTAGAAACCCGATGCTAACATGGCGTTTCTTTCTGCAAGCAGTTTCCTGTATTGAGCTGCCAATCGCATATTCTCCCGGTCACTTAGTTCAATAAGCCGATCAAAGAGGCGCCTAGTTCCTGAAGGTGTGGTTACAAGATCCAAATACTCATCACTGTAGTAAAGCACTTGACCAGCTAGGGGGCTCTCGAGACTGGAAATGCGTTCACCGTTCAGAAGCAGATTCCTGGACTTGGGTTCCAAAGACACACTGAAAATCACATTTGCCCCATCTATCTGGAGCTCGATCTGGGATTGGTTTTCGCCCCATTTTACTACATCACCAATGTTCCTGGTTCTAAAGGATCTTCCGGTGGAAACGATGAACAAAGACTCCAACAGGGAAGTCTTCCCCTGCATGTTTTCCCCCATAAGAACCGTTAACCCATCAGGTATCTCAATTTCTTGGTTCAGTAGGTTCCGAAAATTATAAAGCTTGACCGAACGCACTCTCTCCACGTACCACAACCGATAGATCCTCACCTAGCATATTGCTTACTTCTTCATAAAGAGCAAAGAACCTTTGTGCCACTTCTCCACTATCAAACTTACGTTCAATGTCCTTTACAAAGTCCTCTTTGGCTACAAGCCTGTCTCCAAAAGCAAGATTGTCCACCGCGGCCAAGATCTTCTCTTCCATTGAGACAGGGACATACGCCCTTTCCGGCAATCCGAACTCGCGAGCTTCCTCCAACGTAAGGCCAGCGCCCACATGCCGCTCAATTAACAAACAAATTTTGTCAGGGAACCCTTCCTCTTTGGCAATGATCGACCCGATAACCCCATGAGAGATATCATGAGTCACACTTCTGCCAATATCATGCAGAAGGGCTCCCAGTATGAGTGAATTAACGTCAATCCCAACGTTCCGTTCCTGCAATTTCTTCACAACTCGGGCAACACCTAAAGTAACCGCCTCAATGTGCCGCCTAACGTTTTCTGGTAAGTTGTATTTGTCGTAAAGCTCCTCTATCTTTCCCAGATCAACAGAAGAAGCCCCAATGTCTTCTAAAACATGGTTTAACGACTGACTTATCAGAAAGAGACCTCCCGGCCTAATAAATTACCCAGCACATCAGATAAAGTGAACTTATCTTCGCCCTGCTGCGATAGGAAATCTTGTAACTCTTCTCTTTCCTTATCCACGTGGATGGCTTTGACAGACAGAGAAATACGGCGCCGTTCTTCATCAATGCCAATAACTTTTGCAACAACCTCATCACCTTCAGACACGGCGTCTCGTGGATCATCTATTCTCCTCGTAGAAAGCTGTGAAATGTGTATGAAACCCTCAACACCTTCGGCAATTTCAACAAACACGCCTTGTGGAATGATGGTAACAACTTTACCTCTCACGAGCTGACCTGGCTGTATGTTTTGAACAACTTCTTCCCACGGATCCGGCTTCGTGTCGCGCATTGACAATGTGATTTTCCTGTCTAACATGTTGATTCCCAGAACAACTACTTCCACCTGATCTCCTATGTTTACAACCTCGTTTATATCCTTAAACCTCTTCCAGCTAACGTACCTTCGCGGGACCAAGCCTTCGACACCGGGCGCCAATTCCACGAAAACCCCAAAGTCAGTTATGTTCACAACTGTTCCCTCGGCTTTCGATCCCACTGGGAAGTCTTTTTCCACATTTTCCCATGGATCTCCAAGAGCTTCTTTCACACTTAGAATGAGGTCCTGAGCTTCAGGATCAAATCTGAGAATCTTTGCCTTCACATGGTCACCTATCTTGTAAAGATCTTCTACCTTGGCTCCTCGTTTCCAAGACACTTCCTGGGCAGGCACTAGTCCAGTGACACGATCCACCAGAAGCAAAAGCCCTCCCCTGAGGTACCGAAGTACACGGCCACTGACAACGTCTCCTACATTGTGTTTCTCGGCAAAGAGTTGCCACGGGTTTGGTGTTGCAAGCCTAATGCTGAGCACCATTTCTTTCTTTTCATCATCCACAGAGAGAACCTTTGCCCTGACCACATCGCCACGCCTAAACACTTTAGCGATATTCTTTATGGGCCTCCAGTCAAGTTCGTCTTTGGGCACAAAACCCTCAATACCGTCGCCAAGATCCACAAAAACACCCTCGTCCGTAATCCTACTTACGTGACCACGTACAACGTCACTGTCCTTAAGCTTCAACCATGCTTTTTCCGCTCGCTCTTTTTGCTCTTCTTCAAGCACTTGTCGCTGAGTAAGAATGATCTGATTTCTCCTACGGTTAACACGAAGTATTCTTACTCTTAATGTGCGACCTACGTATTTCTTTGTGTCACGCACATACCTTATGTCCAACTGAGATGCTGGCACATAGCCCAAAATGCCAGAGCCCAGGTCGACGAAAACACCTTTCTCGTCGGCGTCCACAGCTTTTACTTTTCTGGCCTCTCCACTCTTTTCCCATTCCTCTACATCTTTCCAAAGTTTCCTGTATGCCGCTCTCTTCTGAGAGACTGAGATGTATCCTTTATCATCGTTGGTTCTTGTAACAACGACCTCCACACTGGTTGGTACATTACCCTCTTGCACCTGACGTGCTAACTCGCTAGTACATTCATCCAGTGGGAGGAAAGCATCGTATTTACTAGCTATGTCCAACCATAAACCGTCTACGTCAGCGCGTAAAACTGTTCCCTCTACGAGATCCCCTCTTTCAGCCATTTCTACGTCGAATTCTTGATTGAAATTCTCTTCACGGGGTTCCACCTTTCATTACCTCCTCAAACTATGCATAGAATTTTTGTTCTAACTTGAACGAAGTAGAACTTCGAAAAACACACAACATTAAATTTTAACATTTAATCACTACTCTCCTATTTCCTTAAAGAAAACATTTTTCACCACATATCCATCGCCTTCGCGAACCGTGTCAAATGTGGCGTCAACAATGGCAACGTCGCTAGTAAGAGAAGATGTTCCACCTATTCCAACTCTGGTATAACTTACGTGAACTTTGTTGTTCGCATCGCTTTCGTCGTACACGGCGGGCAAAAGAAAAAGGCCTTTTGTGGCATAACCCTGGCTAAATTCAAGCCCCATGCTAGCCAAAAAGTTTGCTAACCCTTCATCAGGGGCACTGGCTACAGCTTTTTTCACGTAGAACATATTCCTGGACATCAGCGCATCCATGAACGTCCAAACTGCTTCCATGGGATTGTCTGCAATTATCTTCACACTACTAACTAAATAGTCATTGCCCTCTTTAGTTGTGGTGACAATCCAGTGGATACTCCTGGAAAGTGTGGTCGTCTCTTCGTAAGCTTTGTAGATATAATCAACGGTCCCTTTTACCTCCACTACCCCGTCGTCCACCACACTGTAGCTAAGCTTCCAACTTTCCCATTTAACTGGATATTCCACAGATGCTACAGGTATACCCTCAGCATCCGCAGTAATCTGTCTCATTTTCTCTAATGAATTCAAGAAAGACCGAAAATAAGCATCAACCATACCTTCGCTCATTTCATTTGTGCTCACTGACTTCATGCCTGAAAGATCGTAGTTCGCCCAGGCCTCTACGAATTTCCTGGCAGCCTTTTGAGGCGTCTTTTGCCCAGAAAAAAACCATGTAGCGAAGGCAATCAACAAAACCAATAAGACAACAACAACGATATAAATCAAACCCGAACTTTTTTTCTTGCGACTACTACTCCGACTTTTCAACTTCCGCACCTCCCGGTTTGACTTCCCACCAGCCAAGCTGGTTCCCAAGTTTTATTAAAGCCTCCCAGTAATCCTTACCTCCTCGTATCCCTTGTTTTTCAATGTTCCTAAGTTCCTCAACCAACTTTGTGAAGTTAGTGTCGGGGCTTATCCTTTCTTTTACACGCTCAACGTCTATTTCTGGCACCACGAAGTCGTACTCCTTGACACGTGCTGTGGGTACCATTTTCATTTTGCTGGAATCCACAATTTCCACCAGCCCCCTCTTCTCCAAATCTTTAACCAGTGCCTTGAAATTGGGATAACCCCAATCATGCTCAGTAAAGTCAGGCATGACCATGGTGAGCAATTCTTTCAAAATGGAGGGGGAAAGTTCATAATTCATAAAGTCCACGAACTTGATTATGCCACCAATGGTGTTGAAAAAGCTCTCAAAGTCTTTGCCGGCCCTATTCTTGGTCAAACTCTTTAATCCACCAGCAAGCTCGCTGAGTGAGACAAAAGCATCAGCTGTGTTCCTGAGCGCTTCTGATGTTATTTGCTCGTCACCAATGACTACTACTTCCTTACCAAGCCCCTGAAGAGCCTTTATGACCGGTATGAAGTCACGATCAGCTGACACAAACACAAATGTATCAATAGCGTCCCGCTCGTAACCCAACTTCAGAGCATCTACCGTTATCTGCATGTCAGCCATGTTTTTTACGACGCTCCCACTTCTATGAGCGTACACGAATACTACCTCGTAGCCCATGTCCACAGCAAAGGGTATAAGTGATGCAAAAACACCCCAACCCGTATAAACTCTTGCAACATCAATCTTGCCCATTTGAGCAAAAGTATCTAAGATCTTTTGCATGAGCTCTTGGGGCGTTTTGTCATATTTCTCTAAACTCTTAGCCAAATTCTCCAGATCGAGGAAAACAGCGAAATGTTTGTAAGATTGCACTTTTTACCTCCTCAACTATGTATGACAACCTTAGCAGCAATCACTTTATCACTTTTAATAATAACATTGTTACCCAATGGCAAGCGGGTATAATAGCTCACATATGGGTAAGTTTATGCCATGGATAAAGCGTATAGCGGCTATTGTTTTAATTGTGCTTTTGTGGCAAGTGCCTTCCTTTAGCAAACCAGGTTCCACGGCCACAGATGAGCAACAAGAAGCTTTCTACAGAAGCACTGTGGAATCTGTTTTACAGGTAATTAATCAGGAATCTAGTACGGTGCAACTTGTCTCTGTAAGGATATCTGAAGGACCTTTGAAGGGAAAAGTCATTTACGCTCAGAATATCTACGAGAGTTCCATGTATGGATCTTTCTTAGTTTCACCAGGTGACAGAGTATTCGTTTATGTAATCACTGACAACGGCGAAGTCAGTGACGCCTACATCCAGGATCTGGACAGACTTTCCGGAATGCTTTCCACAGTCGGGATTTTCGCCTTAATAGTGCTACTGATTGCAAACGTTAAAGGCTTAGATGCTCTCTTGGGATTGCTCCTCACCGGATTGTTTATGTGGAAGATGTCCATACCGATGATTGCTAGCGGTGCAAATCCTGTACCCGTTGGAGTGCTAACAGTAGTAGTTGGCACAGTGGCCACTATAACGTTGGTCATGGATAGTTGGGATAAAATTCTGCTTTCAAGCGCTGGTACCGTCTTAGGCGTGGTAAGCGCTTACGTGTTTGGGCTTGCAGCGGCAAACATGACTTCCATACACGGCATAACATCTGAAATCTTTTCTTTCTTCCAGTTTTCTTCTTTGAAAAACGTTGATGCTTTGGCTTTATTCTTTAGTGCCATCATGATAGCAGCGCTTGGTGCTGTTATGGACGTAGCTGTTTCCATTGTCTCTGCTGCTAGAGAAATTAAACTACAGAACCTTGATATAAAGTTTCTGACACTCTTCTCAAGCTTGACACGTATTGGACGAGATATGATCGGTACCATGGTTAACACACTCATCTTTGCATATGCTGGTTCTGAGCTAGGGCTTTTGGTTTACTTGTACAGTTCTGGTGAAAACACTGCTTTCAAATACATCACCGGCGAGTTCTTCGTGGGGGATGTGGTCAGAGCACTTTCTGCTTCAGCTGGTCTCATTTTAACGATACCCTTAACAGCACTCATGGCAAGCCTTTTCTACACAAGACACAGCCGAAAAAGCCAGCAGCATCTGGATCACACTTCTTAGCAGCCATTGTGTGACAAAAGACCACACTTGAGCTCCCTAAGATCGTCACAAAACGCGTAATCCCTTTCTCTCGGAATCAACATGTTACTGACCAGTGCTATAGCTCATAAGCTCATAAGCTCATAACACACACACAACGGGAGCGTGATCCGAAGGTTTTGGGTCGCGCCTCTTTCTTATTTCTTCCACCACGTAAACATTTGAAATTGACGCCAAGAGCGGTTCACTGCAGAAGACATAATCAATGCGCAT
The DNA here is from genome assembly GCA_012842545.1 of Coprothermobacter sp. GTDB lineage: Bacteria > Coprothermobacterota > Coprothermobacteria > Coprothermobacterales > Coprothermobacteraceae > Coprothermobacter. Next base: position 805 of record DUSQ01000062.1, on the reverse strand, counting down.
ACCCTGATTCTTCCATATTCGCCCTTGTTTGTAGTCCCACCATGTGAACTGCACTTTTTCTGGATATAACGCCCTAAAAGCATCAATAAAACCCACTTCTAAAAGAGCCTTTAAAGCTTCCCTTTCTTCGGGAAGGGTTCCTACTGTGTCTTTAAGAAGTATGGGATCCCATACATCCTTATCTTCCAAGGCTACGTTGAAATCACCAACGATTAAGGTCTTAGGGTATTTCTTCAAAAGCTCTTCCATACGCTTGGAGAAAGATTTGTACCACTGTATTTTTTGAAAGAATTTTGACGTGCCGCGAAGGTCACCATGGGGTGCGTAAACGTTTACAAATAAGATATCACCTATGACTGTGCCCATAGTTCGGCTTTCTACTTCTTCCATGATATGTGCGGAAACTCCTTCGGCCCGAGAGCAAATTGCTACACCGTTGTAAGCCTTTTGCCCGTGTACGTAGCAATAATAACCAGAAAAAAGATCGTATGGGAAGAGGTCATTCTCACACTTTATCTCCTGTAAACACAAAACATCAGGCTCTTCCAACTGCATAAGATCTGAGACAGAGTCTAGACGTGCTCTAATACCATTTACATTGAAAGTAGCAACCTTCATATTAGCACTCTGGGTATTTTCGGACTAATGCTTGTTAAAATCTCATAGGGAATCGTCCCAACAATCTGTGCCATCTCATCCGCCCACAAATGCCCTCCGTCCCATTCGCCCATGAGAACAACCTCATCACCTACTGTGACATCCTTGGGAGCTTCAAACATTGTAAAATCCATAGTCACTGTCCCTA
>DUSQ01000061.1 GCA_012842545.1 Coprothermobacter sp. | reverse complement strand
TGGTTTCCTTTGGCTCGGTGGTAGAAGGAGAACTTCCACAACCGGGCCAGTTTTACATGTTCTACAAAGACTACGTAAAGAAACCTTTTTCTGTGGCATTTATGGAGAGCAACAGCATCTTCTTCATCATCAAAAAGGTTGGTCCCTTTACCAACAACATCCCTGATGAAGTCAGAGTTGAAGGACCTTACGGAAAGCCCTTCCCAGCCATGGTAAGTGACGTTTTCCTTGTAAGTGGCGGTGCAGGCATAGCACCCATTTGCTTTCTGGCACAGAGACTTACAGAGCAGAACTTACCCTTTACTTGGGTTCACGGTGAGAGCATTGAGCAAAATGTGACCCTGTTAGACTACTTACCGGTAAAACCACAGAAGGTATCGGTGGAACCCACCTTGGTCACAGACCTACTGCCCGAAAAAGAGCAGTTTTACTGTGCCTGCGGGCCAAAACCCATGCTCAAAGGTCTAGTAACCAAGTGGGGTACAAATGGCTTAGTTTCCCTGGAAGAACGTATGGCTTGTGGCTTCGGCGCCTGCTACGGCTGTGTGATTACCACCATATCTGGCTATCAGAGAGTATGCAAAGAAGGCCCCATTTTTGAGGCAGGTGAAGTGCTATGGCAGAAGCTGTGATCTTGAAAAGCCTCACCCTAAAAAACCCATTCATAGCGAGTTCAGGCACTTGTGGCTATGCTGATGTGGATTTCATACCACTGGACAAGTTTGGTGCAGTTGTGACCAAGACCATAACCATTAAGCCCCGTGCAGGAAATAAACCTCCTCGCTTGGTGGAAACGCCAGCGGGCCTGCTCAACAGCATCGGTCTACAGAACATGGGATTGAAAGCTTTTAAAACGTTCCTAGCAAAGTTTGAAAAACCAACTACTCTCATTGTGTCAGTAGGCGGTGAATCTCCCGAGGAATTTGCAACCATACTCAGGGAGCTATCTACCTATGACCTTATCGACGCCTTTGAGCTTAATCTTTCCTGCCCAAACGTGAAAACGGGGGGAGAAGTTGTAGGCAAGGATTACGCCGCCGTGTCAAACATATTAGAAGCCTCCCTGAACAGCAGTAAAAAACCTCTTTTAGTTAAACTGTCTCCATTTACAGAGCAGTTAGAGGAAGTTTTGGACCATTGGGAAAGCAAAGTAGAAGCGTTCGTGCTTTTTAACACATTCCCCGCCATGGACATTGATACGCAATCAGGTAAACCCATTTTGGGTGCTATTAGCGGTGGATTAAGTGGGCCTGCCATCTATCCCATTGTTCTCAACAGTGTTTACAAATACTCAAAGGCACACACATTAGTCGCCTCAGGGGGCATTGTTTCTGCTAACATCGCAAAGAAATTCTTATTAGCAGGTGCTAAAGCACTTGAGGTCGGCACAGGAAACCTATGGAATCCACTTTTCATTGAAACACTCATCAAGGAGGTGTAACTGCACATGAAGCCCAATTTGGTACTGGCATTGGACTTTCAAAAAAGGGAATGCATTGACTACTGGATTGAGCAAACGGAACACTTATTCGATTGGTACAAAGTTGGCATGGAGGCTTTTTACGCTCAAGGTGACTACACCATAGCCAAACTCTTTCAGCGCAGCAAACACATTTTTTTAGATCTAAAACTCTCAGACATACCAAACACTGTTTACAAAGCAACAAAGGCACTACTGTCTCGTTACCCAGTCGATATGATAAACGTGCACGCATTGAGTGGAAAAGACACTCTATCTGCTTTCAAAGAAGCCGTAACCGAGATGTCCGATTTTCATAAGAAGCCCATCAGAGCCATCGGTGTTACTTTGCTCACTAGTCTGTCTGAAGAAGACTTGCAGATGTTTAGATTGACCAACGCAGATAAAACCGTGATGACTTTGGCTCAGCTGGTGAAAGAGCAACACTTGGACGGTGTGGTTTGTTCGATAAAAGAGGCACCTCTCGTAAAAGAAAACTTGGGCAAAGAATTTCTCACTGTTACCCCAGGCGTCCGTTTCGACGAAGTGCCGGCTCAGGATCAAAAACGCACCGGCACTCTTGAGGAAGCGGTCAAGGTCTCTGATTTCATTGTTATCGGTAGAGCCTTAACGAGTGCCCCAAATCCACAAGAAGCCTTAAGAACCTTGCAAGAAAGGTGGGAGCAGCTAATATGACAGTGTTGGAACTTCTGGAACAGCGGGGTGCCATTTTGCGTGGACATTTTTTACTTGCCAGCGGCAAACATTCTGACATTTATGTACAGTGTCAAAGAGCTTTTGTGCAACCCGAAGACACAGCATTCATAGCCAGCGAGCTTGTTAAGAAAGTGGAAGCGAAGCTAGACATTAAGAACCTCACAGGAGTAGTTTCACCTGCTTTGGGCGCTGTGGTCATCGGCTACGAAGTAGCAAGACAGCTAAATAAACCATTCCTCTTTGCTGAAAGAGAAGATGGAAACCTCACATTCAGAAGAGGCTTCGAAATACAACAAAATGCACACTACCTCACAGTAGAAGACGTATTTACCACGGGGGGATCTACCTTGGAGCTGGTGAACTTGGTGAAAAACTTGGGTGGCATAGTCGATTTCGCACTAGCCGTAGTTCAGCGTCAGAAGGAAATAATCCTGCCTGTGCCGTACGATAGTCTGCTATTCTTGGATTTGCCCATTTATGACCCAGAAAGCTGCCCGTTGTGTAAAGCTGGCTTACCTTTGGTAAAACCAGGTACAAAGCAGCGACAGCAAAAGAGTACATCATAAAGACTCTAAAGCATTAACAACATCAGAATAAAGCTGTTTTGGGTTCGCGGTACCCGTGTAAAAACGGATCAAACCGGGGCTAAGGCCCCACTCCTTAAGTACTTCTATTCTGTAGGAAGCCAGAAGAGGAGTCACCACAGGGACACTGCCGCCCCAGAACACACCTTTTTGGAATAAAGTCAAGCCGTCAATGAAACGGGGCACATCCATGAGACTTATGTCAATTTCGACGGTAACAAAACCTCCCATTCTAAGATCCTTACCGCTGTGCTCTTCAGGATAGTAAACGTTCTTTACCTTGGGGTGCTCTCTAAGCATATTACGAAACTGGTAAGCACCGCTGGCAATCAGTTCCAGCTGTGTCTCCATGTTTTCCATTTCACCGAGAAGAGACTCTGCATCCCAAGGCATCATGCTGCCTCCAAAAGTACTACGGGCCATTTCCACAGGCTCTTTCCACCCCTGGGTGCCCAGGAGCGCGCCGCCCATGATTCCGCTATCTCCTGCAGGGTACTTGCTCAATGAAACGGCAACCAGATCAGCATAATGAGATACTCTCTCATATCCAAAGCCAGCACTGTTATCCACCATGATGCTGATTTGATACTTGTCTGCTAAGCTTCTAATTTCCTTTAGCGGAGCACAGCTTAGCGTAAAAGGTGCAGGCATTTCTAAATAGATAAGTTCCGTATCCGGTGTGATTGAACTTTCCAGAGCTTTCATATCATTCACATCCAAAAATGAGGAAGAAACACCGAAACTGGACAGATATTCTTCAAACAGTAATCGAGTAGGGCCATAGATCTCTTTTTGCACGATAACGTGGTCTCCCCCACTAAGAAGAGCAAAAACCCCTGTGCTTATGGCTGACATGCCTGTAGAAAACACCATGGCAAAATCCGCTGGTTCTACCTCAAGAAGTCTTTTCTCCAAGGCTTCCAAGGTAGGGTGGCCATCTCTGGCGTAGAAATAATCCTTGGAGTCGCCGTAAAGTGCTGCTTGCATTTCTACAAAAGAGTTGAAGGTAAAAGCTGTGGTTTTAAACAAAGGTTCTCTTAAGGGTCTTGACAAAAACCCAACCTCCTTTTTGAATGTTAAGACCTGTTTTGTGCCGACAAAGGAGCATCCACAAAACAAGTCCGTGTCAAGTTCACCGCTTGATTATAAGATCACGGTAAACTGTTTTGGTCATGCTTCCCTATGAGAACAAGCAAAACCAGCTCAGGTAAATACCTCCGAACTTGATTATCTGGGCTAGCTGCCACTGTAATCAAGAATAATCAAAGTGACACGAGTGATCCTATGATATAATATTCTGCTGTTATGTCAGATTCCGCTATTACCAGAAGTAAAAACTTGAAAACCATAAGGGATTACCAGCCAGAGGAACAAACAAGGAAATGGTACGTCAAAGCCTTCGAAATCACCATAATTGGCAACCTGTTATTGGTTGCCATAAAGGCGGTAGTAGCATCCCTTACAGGAAGTGCCGCTTTGTATGCTGAAACTGCAAACTCTGCATCGGATGTCGTCTATTCCTTACTCATGGTGTTTGGGCTTTTGATTTCGCAAAAACCACCTGACCCGTCCCATCCCCAGGGTCACAGTCGCTTCGAACCATTAGTGGGGCTTGTGGTCACATTTTCCATGGCTTTTGCTGGATACCAGGCAGCGTACACTTCAATTCTGAAACTACTAGCCGGAGGAGTCGTGGTTCAGCCAGGTTGGCCCACATTAGTTTTGGTGGTAACCGCTGTTACAAAAGGACTTATGTACTACGCCATCCTTCAACTGGCCAACAAAACACAGAGCCCAGCACTTCATGCCACAGCACAAGATAACCTAACCGATGTCATGACTTCGTCAGCAGCCTTTATAGGAATTCTTGGTTCCTACTACGTTTCTCCCTTGCTCGACCCCGTAGCTGGTTTGCTGGTTTCGGCATGGATCTTCAAAGCGGTCATAGGATTAGCCGCAGAGAACCTTAAATATGTTACTGGCGGATCAGCAGACGCCGAAATCGTGGAGCAAATACTACAGTCAACAACGGCAGTTCCGGGGGTACTAAAAGTGCATGAACTGGTAACAGAATACGTAGGACCTCGCCTGGTAGTAGAAATGCATGTGAACGTCAAAGGTGATTTGCCTTTGACAGAAGCTCACCGCATAAACGATGAAATTGTTAACAAGATTCTGTCTAACATCAAGGATGTGGACAGGGTTTACGTGCATTTAGAGCCGGAAAACGAGAATTAGCTTGTAGTTAACACTCTTTTTAAACCCAAAAAAGAAAACGGTCATACAATGTGATTATGCAGATATATTTACTCAGACATCCAGAAACCGACTGGAACAGACAGGGACGATTCCAAGGGCAAACAGACATCCCCATAAACAAAACCGGTATGGAACAGTTGGAGCAGACACTCCCCTTTTTAATTACTCTGCCTGTGCAGATTGTTTACACCAGTCCGCTTAAAAGGGCAAGAGTAGTGGCACAGAGCGTCAGTCAAACCACGGGTCTGCCCATGCTAAAAGACCAACGCATTATGGAAGTAAATTGCGGGCGGTGGGAAGGAAAAGTTGCGCAAACTCTGGCAATTGAGGAACCTGAACTGTTTGAATTGTGGAAATCAAATCCATACGATTTTCGCCTCCCTGGAGGAGAAAGTTACCAAGACGTGGAAAATCGCACCACCGCTTTTCTAAAAGACATCGCCAGTTATGGGAAAAACGCGTTAGTAGTAAGCCACGGTATTGCCATAACCACCATGCTCAGATTCATACTCCAAATACCCAAAAACCATGTTCGGGCACTGCACATTGAGAATTTAGGGTTAGTGAAGCTGGAAGTAGATGCCAACGGCATTGCATACTCCATAGTGAATCCAGCACATGAACTACAAGTAGCTCTTTCCTTACACTGACATGAAACGATTAGCAAGAACTTTAAGCCTCTTTGGGCCCTTTGAAGGTCAGGTATAATTTACCCATGAAGATATATTTACTCAGGCATCCAGAAACAGATTGGAATGGTGAATGGCGTTTTCAAGGTAGAACAGACATACCTGTGAGTAAGAAAGGCAAAGAAGCCTTAGAAAAGGCTTTGCCAGTGCTATGCAAATTGCCCATTGACATTATTTACACCAGTCCTTTACAACGGGCTAGAATCGTAGCTGAAATGATTAATGAGCGAACAGGCATCCCTTTTGAAGTGGATGAAAGGATTATTGAAGCAGACTGCGGCCATTGGGAAGGAAGAAAAGTTCCTGAACTTATGAAAGAAGAAACTGAATTCATGGCAAAATGGTGGGCAAATCCTTACGCTGTGCCCATACCGGGAGGAGAAACCTATCAAGATGTTGAAAAACGTACCAGCGCATTCCTAGAGGAGATCATCGACAAAAGCAAGAATGCCTTGGTTGTAAGCCATGGTATTGCCATAACCACCATGCTCCGATACATTTTGGAACTTCCCCACGAAAAAACAGGTATTTTGAGAATTGAAAACCTGGGGCTTGCAAAAATCGAGATAGACGACTTTGGAAAAGGTTTTGTTATATCCAACCCCGCAGGGATCCTTGACTTACTCTCATTCCCTTTGTAAGCTGCACGAGTCTTTTTTCCAGCCTTGGATCTGGTTTTTTTGAAGGGCAAGTCCGTCAAGAGCCCCTTCCCAAGGATGTCTACATCCTCCCACAAGTAGAGAGCCTATCTCGGCGATTGGCCCAACAGTCACTACATGGATACGTTTTGTACTTAACAAACCTTCTTTCATTCAGTCAGAAACAGAGGTTTGCTTTCCAAGTGTTTTTAGGTGTTCCATGGAACCATACAACGCAGTCATGGTTTTCCATTCCCTTTCATCAAAAAACTTGCACGTGCCTCTACCAAAGGCTTTAGCCACTTCCATAACAAATCTGCTTGCGAGCTCAATATCTACTTCGTGTGAAGCGCCCGTAGCACATCCTGGGACCGGGACCTGTGTAGTTATGCCAACACCCACAACGGGCGCCGAAGTAGCAGTGCATGGCTGTACGATGCTGTTCAAATGGTAAATGCCATTACCATAAGGTGTAATGTCCTGCATCGTTATGGCAAGCACCACGGGAGGTTTCCCAGTAACCACTTCCATTATGTCCAGAAGAGGCTCGGACACTTTCAATATGTAACCGTCTTTTATCGTTGGGGTTATCGCAAATCCCCTTTCATTCAATATCCTGTTACCTTTAGTAGTATCTACCGATAATATGGCGTCCATGGCTGGATCTACTTCCATTTTATTCATGGTTTGCATGTCCACAGGAGAACCCATGAAGGGAGCAGGATCATGTGGCTCTAAGGGTGCGTTCGGACAGATGTGAGTGCAAATAATCACATCACCATCAAGAACGTCGCCCTTCACCCGCATATCAGCAAGTTTTAGTGCCACAGCTAACGCAGTAACTGCACCATCCGCATCAGAGACCATTCCGATCATCTCAGGACGTGCTTCAAGACCTCGAAGCCTGCCAATGACTCCCAAAGTCGGTGCATTACCGCCTACCGACTTTCCTTCTCTGCCACGAACTAAGATCTTGACGAAGTCCGTACTTCCTTGTTCGCCCTTCACTGTTAGAGTGGAAACATCTTCCAGGCCTCTCTGAACTAGGAACCCTTTTACTTTATTCCCACTCACAGTGGCATCATCAATGAGCTCCATGACTTCGATGACCTGCTTCAACATGCCAAGCCCCCCTTTCACCACAGTTTCCCTCACTGCTAAGAAACTCCTTCGCGGTCTAACCCAAAAACCAGAGAATTCCACGTGGACCTATCGTTCACTTGCACATAAAATGGCCCAGTACGAGTATCAGTTTTAACAAGCGAGACACAATTCTTTCAAAACAGTCAGCTACTTACTCGCACTGGCTATTTTACCTGTTATGATTCCCTTGCCGCCACCAGTTGCCCCTCTTTGCTTAAATTCCTCAAAGTGCACATCGGCATGAGGGCCACCAATGGCGAAATAGCCTTCCTGGTTCACAAGAACCACATCTTTACCTATTCCTTTGCAGTAAGAAGCTATCTGCTTCATACTTTGCATGTCCAAAGGCAGGTTTTCCCAAAGGACTTCACTACTTTGCCCCATTTGAACCTTCACAAGTTCCAGCAGATTCTTCTTTTCGACCTCCAGCTGTTTTTTCTGCTCCAACAGCTGGTACACCCTCTCTTCAACTTCTCCAGTAAGCAGGTTCTTTAATCTCTGCTCTCTTTCAATGTAAGTCTTAGCTATGCGTCCTAATCTGATTCCTGCAGCAAAGAGAACCCTCACGTAGCGAGTGTTCTTCCTCTCCACCTTTAAGATGGCAAAACCACCAATAAGGCCCGTGTTGGTCACATGAGTACCACCACATGCACACTTGTCAATTCCCTCGATTTCCACGATGCGAGGATGCTCGTAGCCGGAACTCTTTCTAAGCTCATTATTAGCTTCCTCGCTCACATACACTCGCACCGGAATTCGCCTAAGAACTACTTCATTCACCTGCTGTTCCAGTTTTGCGTATTTTTCAAGATCTTCGTCGGCTCCAAGAAGCTCTATTTTTGACTCATTTTCGAAAATGGCAAATCCTTCTGAAGGCCATCCGTAAAGTTGCTCCGCCAAAGCTGAGAAAATGTGCTGCGCTGTGTGCTGCTGGCTTACTTCCAAGCGCCAAAGCTCATCAATGGTTACATCGACCTCTACTTCTGAATTTGGCACTTCGCCACTTACTTTCTTGACTTTCCAAAAAGTGCCACCGTTGTCCTTAAGGGTCTCGTCGCTTTCTAGGTAAAACCCGGGCCCTTTTACCTTTATGCGGTCAGGAGGTTGACCTCCTCCTCCCTCATAAACGTCAGCTTCAACTTGAAACACTGCGCGCTCATGATCATAACTTAGAAGTTTACCTTTCACTCAAGCACCTCCACTTTGACTTCTAACAGAGATTGTATACACGAATCAGCCTCAGGAATACACCAACCTACTGCTACTGCTCTTGAACCAGCGGCATGCGCCATTTGTACATCAGCTAAACTGTCGCCAAAAACCAGTATGTCTTTGCAGGGTATCCCCATCAACTCTGATGCGTTCATGAGCATGTCAGGGAAAGGTTTACCTCTCTTTACCTCTTCAGCTGTGACTATGATTGGAGGTTTCACTTGCCAAAAAGCAAACATTTCTACCACATTTGCTCGTGAATCAGAGGTTGCTACGGCTACTGGCACATACTCGGTTAACAGTGCTAGTAGCTCCTTAGCACCCGGTAAAGGAGCATAAACCATCTCCGGAGACAGACTTTTCTGGGCCTCGTCAATAATCTCCTCTGACAGTCTTCGGCAACTTGCCCAATCAATCTTTTGAGTAAGCCAAATCGATGCAGCCAATAAACATTTAGCTTCATCCATGGTGCACAAAGACAAAGGAGCAATAGAAGACTCTTCATTGACACCGAAAAGCTCACTTGCCATTTTTTCAATGCGCAAGCCCTTCTGCAATGCTTTTTTCATGTAAACCGAGAAAATCTGCTTCCAAAGACCAAAACCTCCTGTTAAAACACCATCTTTATCGAAAACCACACCCCTTACTACGAACATGTCGTTTTTACAAGTAAGTTTTACCCTTCTTGAATTCGTGACCATAGTATTTATTTTAGCCTCGAATTGTGATAACATATCATACATGAATGCGGTAGAAGATAAAATTGAAAACCTCAAAAACATTATCAAGAGAAATGGTGATCGCATCACTAAGCCAAGGCTTGCAGTTTACGAGTTTCTAGTAAGTAACCAGGGTCATTTTAGCGCTCAACAAATTTATAATGCTATAAGAGAGACCATACCGGATATTACTTTGGCCACTGTTTATAACGTACTTAAATACTTGGCTGACCTCGGCGTAATACAGGAAATACCAACACAGACCGAAACACTCTACGACGGTACCGAAATGCCCCATGCTCATCTAATTTGCATGGAGTGTGGAAAAGTTCAAGACATAACAGCGGTAAATATTAATCCTCTTCTTAAGGCTGCCAGAGTTCATCATTGGAAACTAACACAGAACCCCGTATCTGTATTCGGTATTTGCCCAGAGTGTCAGAAACGATCCAATGGAAGCTTGCTTTGATAAAATTTACTGAGCTCCGCTTGGAATCGAAAATCCCGAGGCTGCCTTGCTCGATTTAGACGTTCATAGTCGAGTTCTCCTGTAACAACCTCCTCTTGGTCGTACTTCTTACTTAATGCTATTATGCCGCTCAGATCTTCAGTGTAATTGTGTGGAGCATAAACTCCTGCTTTACCTTCAAACACGTAGCTACCTAACTTCCCAACCAAAAAGGATTGAGCTGTGAAAACCTGGCTTGTTTGTGCCCTTGCCCATGCGCCACGAATTTGTTCCCCCAAGTAGAAAGGTGCCGGGTTCGCTGAAGGCACAATAAGCAAACGAGCCCCCATGTTTTCAAGTATGCGTGCCTGTTCGTAGTAAGTTGCATCCATGCAAACCAATACACCAGCTTTCTGGGTACCAACATCAAAAAGGCCCAGGCGAGAACCCCTACTCATACCCCACTTTTCCTCCATTGGCATAAGGTGTGCTTTGTCCTGAGTCAAAATCACATTTCCACGCCGGAACACAAACGCACGGTTAACCAGCTTACCGTTGTCCACAAAAGCTAACGTTCCACCCACAATCGTGGCATCAGTCTTAGCCGAAATCTGCAAGAAAATGTCAACGTAGGTGGAATACAACACTGGAGAGATCATACCTATTAATTCCAACGTGCTTTGGTCATCCAGATCAATGGGCTCACCAGCCATTCCCATTAAAAGGTTTCCAAAATACTCAGGAAATACGATCAAGCCTGCGCCTCTATCCAAAGCCGAGGTCATGTAGTTAGCTACGGCATGAGCAAATTCCAAGGCATTATCGTAAAAACGCAAACCCGCGTTAAAAACAGCAACCACATTCTGGTTTTGAGAGCTTCTAAGCAGTAGTTGATCAAGAAAGCTCCTGTAAAGATTAGGACTACTGCTACGGCTCAAGGTAACCTTTAGACGTTGACGTCGCCACCAACTAACCATGATTCAAGCCCTCTAAAAGAAAACGCTCATATTTCAAATAAAGTTCAGTATTCATGAGCTTCGGCAGCATGTAATTCGCTCTGACTTCATACACGGGATTCATCGAAATAGTCAGCGAGTTTTCCAAAGGTTGTATGATACCTGTTTTGTCAGGGCTTAGCTCTACAGGCACCACACCAACTATGAAATTACCTTCTTCGTGGAAAAAGACCTCAATAGCAACCAGTTGATTTTCCTGGACACCTATCCATGTTCTGTTGAAAAGTTCAAAGCTGTTACCATTCCAAGGACCAAAACAAACAATCAGGTTCTTCCCAACATAACGTGCATACCTGTAAACAGACATATCCATGACAACTTCATGCCCCATCGCAAATCCCCAAGGTTCTTCACGCACGTCATATTCAGGATCAACCAAGAAAACGCTGCTGTCATCCAGAGTAAGATAAAGCTGTTCACCCTCAAGCTCAGCGGATATTGTGCCCATCACCATGCACTCATTTTAACGCATTATTTACCACATTACCAAACCCTGCCCAAGGCTATCTTGTATAGGCCTACTCGCAAAGTTCTTCTTCCAAGGCACGCGTCTTTTCGGCTCGCACATAAACGTAAAACAAAGCCTTACCTAAACTGTAGCGGTCGTCATCAAGTAAATAAGCATAAGAACTTTCCTCCAAAGGAGAAGAACAAGACTGTCTTTTCTGCTCCCACCAATTGCGGACCAAGTCAGTTATGTCTTCAGCTCTCAAACAAGAAAACCCAGCTTCTGCCATCTCTTCAACTAAGTGATGTGTTTTTGACTTTCTAGTATAGGTAAAACCAATCCGAGACAGAGATTTTCTCACATTGCCCGGAACCGACCTCGTCATTAAGACGTCGGTAATGAGTAACTCACCACCAACTCGTAGCAGATTATTGGCTGCGCTGGGTGTCAATTCAACAACCTTCTCAGTAGGTAAAATACGATCTACAACCAGTAAATCCAAAGACTTCATATTAAAAACGTTTTCATTTAATATGACAGCACAGCCATCAACCATTGAAAAAACTTTCTGAACCAACAAACCATTGCCCACAATTCCAATGCGTTTTGCATTCATTGAGATGATATCTTTTTTCATCCTCTCGAAAACCGAAGATAAAGCAGCATATACATCATTTTCACAAGACAACCGAGTTATCACCTCCTCAAACAGGATCTTTCAGACCAAGAAAAGGCTTCTTAATAACTGTCCGACACGGTGCATAGAGGCAAATCTACGTCCAGCCCTACACTCTCCAGGGGGGTTCTGCTAGCTGTTATCCACAGTTCCTCTAATGGAATATTAAGCTTCCGGGACAAATTGATCACACCATCTTTTAAGTTGGTAGCACTGCCCATAAGTGTATGGTCTTCGTAAACAGCACCCTTTTCCACTTTTAATACACGTCCATCAAGTTCGTACACCCCATCTTCCATACCCATACCTTCTGTACCGTTGGATACGAAAACCACTTTTGAGAGGCCCTTGGCTTTCAAAGTAAGCCCCACAGTGGCAGGATGAACATGAACGCCATCTACGATGAGCTCAACATACGCATCTGAAAACAAAGCTGTTCCAATTGGTCCAGGTTCTCTATGGTGGAAAAATTTCATGGAGTTGAATAAATGTGTAACCCTGTTAGCTCCAATAGAAATAGCCCTTTGCATTTGTTCATAGGTGGCACCAGTGTGCCCCAAACTAACCACAGCGCCATTCTTGACTAAGTAATCGATGACTTCTGATGCCCCTGGTGCTTCAGGTGCCAAAGTAACAATTAGCGGCAAACCCTGAGCTGCTTTCACAAGTTTTTCAGCCTTCTGAAGTGAAGGCTTAATAATATGTTCCACTGGTTGCGATCCGTGAAAATCTGGATTAAGGAATGGCCCTTCCACATGGACGCCAAGAATGCGCGCCTCAGCCACCGACTGGTTACGTGAAGCGGAAACAATGTTGTTTATTGCCTCAAGTATGCTGTCCCAAGATGCTGTTCTTGTGGTAGGGAACCATCCATATATGCCGTTTAGGGCCAAGTATTCACCTATTTCCTTTATGGCATCGATGCCATCCATGACAGATTTTCCCACGGCTCCGTGAACATGGCTATCTACCAGACCTGGAAGCCTTCTGATCATATCAACCTCCTAAGGACAAAGTTTAATTCAATGTTAATAGCATTCCGTTAATATTATAAACTACTGCTCTACTGGTATTGTTCTTCCTCCTTAGAATCATGACCGTCATCGGATTTCGTTTCAGGCTTAACCGCCTTTAGCAAATCCCTTGTCAGATTCAGCTCCTCCTGCAGTTTTGATTTCTCTTCTTCCAGACGTTTTATGTCATCCCGTAAGCTTTTTATGGTACGTCCACGAGCATTGAAACTTGGCGTTACAAGCAAGATGCCCAATATCACCCCCAGCAGCATGGAAATCACCAAAATTAGTGCTGCCGAGCCTTGGAAACTCCAAAACAAGAAATTTATGGTTAGTGGTACCGTATTCTGCATGCCAAAAACTACTGCTGCTACCGCAATCACAAGTATGAGCAATATGGTTCCAGCCAAATCTCACACCCCCTTTTGTCGCTTGAAGTACTGATGTTCCTTAAGAACTTCATCAATAAGCTCGGAAACCTTCCACTCCATGTTTGTTTCCGTAGTCACAGCGAATACCAAATCTTTGTCGGGAAACAGTGTTCTGCACGCCTTCATCAAAATAGGAAGTTCTTCCTCTGTGAATCCATGTAACAAAAGCAACCTTTCATCCGATGACATGAATTTACTCCTCCTCTAGTTAAAAAAGCAAAGTTTATCTGAGTTCGTGTGCAAAAGCCTCAGTCGTTATCCTGAGACCCTCCGCCAAATCAACCTTCGGTTCCCAACCAAGTACTTCTCTCGCCTTAGAATAGTCCAAACAACTTCTCTGCAATTCACCAGGTATGGCAGGACCATGAACCTTTGGAAAATCCTTGCCCACATATTGCTTAAGATGCTCGAATATGTCAAGAACACTGCTTTCCTTACCTGTGCCAATATTAAACACCCCAACCGCATTGGCGTAAGCAGCCTTTATGTTTGCCTCCACCACATCTTCCACAAACACGAAATCTCTCGTTTGTGTTCCATCACCATTGATTATGGGTGTTTCTCCAGAAAGCATCTTTTCTAAAAATATGGCCACAACGCCAGCCTCGCCTTTCGTACTTTGACCAGGTCCATAAACGTTGCTATATCTTAGAGAAACATAGGGTAGACCATGCACCACATGGTAATAGTACAGATATTTCTCCACAGAAAACTTGGCTACACCGTAAGGAGACAGCGGGTTTGGCTCCACAGTTTCCGGGGTAGGTAGCACATCTACATCACCGTAAATTGCCCCGCCGGTGGACGAAAAGATAAACTTAACTTTGCTTATGTCTTCAGCACTCTCCACTAAGCTTTGTATGACGTTTACGCTTCCCAGAATATTTATGGAGGCATCTTCTAAAGGCTGTTGAAGGCTTCTTCTCAGGTTTATTTGGGCTGCCAAGTGAAACACCACATCCGGTTTAAAATCTTTTATCACACGGCTGGTTTCCATACTTCTTACATCCAAGGCCATGAGTTGGGCTCCAGGATCTACTTTTGATGCATCACCCATGGACAAATCATCGATGACCACAACCTCAGCTCCATCCGCAACGAGTCTCCTAACCAGATGACTGCCTATGAACCCTGCCCCGCCTGTTACTAAAACTCTTTTTTTCAACACATTCAACCTCCCAAGAAGCATTTTCAGAGCATCTTTTGCAAAACATTCACCAAGTTAAGTATAATTCAAGTCATCACAAATAATGAGCCAGAATTCACAACTAGAACATGCACTTATTGGTCAAGAAGGAGAGCCATCTCCTTTTCCAAGATGGTAAAGCTTAGCAATATGCTGATCGGTAACCTGCTCAAAGTTTAAGTAGAACTGACCCACTGCCATAAAATCTTGGGGAACTAATAAAGCTTTAACCTCGTCTACTTGCTCCCTTAACTCTTCAAAGGTTTCAGGTGAAATGACTGGTACCGCAACCACGATCTTTCCAGCATTATTGTTCTTTACAAAATTCACTGCGGCTTTCATGGTAGCTCCCGTTGCCACACCATCATCTGTTAGAATAACGATCATCCCATTCAAGTTTTCATAGCTGGAAGAGCCCCTCACGTAGTTCAGTTGCTCACGTAGCTCTGCTAATCTCCTCACGCTGGCACTTTTGATGTAATCGTCACCCACCCTGTAGTGCTCTTTTATCCAACGGTCCACAAACACACTCCCGTCAGGGGCAACAGCTCCCACAGCCAGTTCTGGATCAAACGGAGCTCCTATCTTTTTTATGCCAAGCACATCCCATGGCAAACCTAAACACTCAGACAACGTGTGAGCAAGTAAAGCTCCTCCGCGCAGTATTCCAAGTATTATGGCATTATCAGCATGTTTGTATTCGAGAAGGACATCAGCAAGCTTTTGCGCCGCCTCCACTCTTGAGGTAAACAATGCTATCACCCCACTCTCTACGGGTACTACACACACACTGATTTTAGCCCACCGCCTACCGAAGTACACCCACTTTTACTGATATAATGCTTAACGGCAAGAAATTAGAAAGGAGCTATAGAATGAAAACATCTGATTTAACGCACATCGCATTAAGTACGGCGTTTTTGTGCGTTTGTGCTCAGATTTCCCTGCCGTTACCATTTTTTCCTGTTCCTTTCACACTTCAAGTTTTTGCTATTTTCTTTTTATCCATACTGCTGCTACCACGGCAAAGCTTCATAGCAGTTTTAATTTACGTTGTTCTTGGAGCTCTTGGTTTACCGGTTTTTGCAGGAGGATCTTCTGGTATTGGCATACTACTTGGTAAAACGGGCGGCTTTTTACTGTCTTTTCCTTTCTGCGCTTACTTGGTTAGCTGGACGCACAGAAGGTTTAACAAATACGGTTACTGGGTAGGAGTTATTATTGGACTGAGTCTTACTTACATTGCAGGTACACTGCAGCTAAGCTTCATAACAAAGACACCAATTGGTGCTATTGTGTGGGGAATGCTCCCGTTAGCGCTAATGGATCTTATTAAGGCTGTAGTGGCTTTCACCGTTGCATCTCCCATAACTAGAATCCTAAAGCAGCTAGTTCCGACCTTCACCGAAAGGAGGGCCGGCTGAAATGAGTCAATTGGGGAAAACCTTAGTCTTATTCGGCCTCTGCCTAACAGTGCTAGGTGTACTTTTGTGGGCTTTATCATCTTTTAATATAAAAGGCATACCTTTCGGCAGGCTTCCAGGTGACATTTACATCAAGAACGACAATTTTATCTTTTATGCACCCATTGTGAGTTTCTTACTGCTTAGCGCAATCATCAGTATTGTATTGCATCTCATTACACGTTTTCTCCACTAAGTGTTGTCGATTTCCACATACATGCTTATGTCTAAAGCCTTAACGCTATGAGTGAGAGACCCCACACTTATCACATCAACTCCAGTTTTAGCTATTTCAGATATTTTCTCTAAAGTGACATTACCCGAAGCTTCTATCAAAACATTTGAATTTTGCTTTCTAATAAGTTTAACTGCTTCCGACATCATGCATACGCTCATGTTATCTAGCAAAATCAGATCCACTCCGCAGTCCATAGCTTCCTTCACTTCCTCCAAGTTTGTAACTTCAACCTCTATTTTCTTTGTAAAAGATACTGCACGTTTCGCACGCTTAACAGCCTCCGTTATACTCCCAGCCCCTGCTACATGGTTATCCTTTATGAGCACCGCATCGCTTAAGTTAAAACGGTGGTTCATCCCTCCCCCCACTCTTACCGCGTATTTGTCTAGATACCTAAGCCCTGGCACAGTCTTTCTCGTATCGCATATTCCAACACCAAAAGGTGAAGCAGCTTGCACATATTCATGGGTTGCCGTGGCAATACCGCTCAACCTTTGTAAAAAATTCAGAAGTGTGCGTTCAGCAGAAAGTAAAGTGCGTATGTCACCTGTAAGTAAAGCAATCTGCTGACCCACGTGAACTTGTTCTCCCTCTTTAGCACAGAGTTTGACTGCCACATTATTACTACCCATAAGTGAAAAAATAAGCTCCATTAAAGGCAAACCAGCTATGATACCCGTTTCTTTAGCCACTATCTTAGCAGTAGCATTCTGAGAAGTTCGAAAAACAGCATCAGTTGTGATGTCACCAAAGCCCATGTCTTCTTCCAGTGCAAATAACACTGCCCGCTGGGCACTTCTGTAGTCAAAACCAAACTCACCACTCATGATTTTCTACCACCTCTGCATTTATTTCTCGCTGGCCTCTTCTATTCACCACGAGATGTTTTTTGAACATTGGATCCTCTTCAGGAAAGTCGGAACGGAAGTGTGCTCCCCTTGACTCCTCACGCCAAAGAGCAGCACGCGTCATCAATGTACAAACAGTTATCTTCTGAAGCAGTTCCAGCCCTTGCTTACAAATTTGCGAATGGTGGATCAACTCCAAAAGCTCATCAAGCTCCGATATAAACTGATTTAGTCTATCTCCGTTCCTTTCGATTCCCATGTTGGTTTGCATACCATGCTTCAAGACCCTAATTACTTCATCATATTCGGGAAAGTCACGTTTAGCTATGCAGAGAACACTGCCGCTGTCAGATTTGAACCCATGCATGGAATTTTCAGCAATACTTTGTGCTGCCCGTTTAGCAAACACTATCCCTTCGAGCAAAGAATTACTAGCTAATCTATTAGCGCCATGAACATAATTGCATGCACATTCTCCCACGGCATATAAACCTTTTACCGAGGTCCTCCCCCATAGGTCAGTCTTTATGCCACCCATAGTATAATGTGCACCGGGCGCCACAGGAACTAAATCCTTGGTGGGATCAAAACCTTCTTGTTGGAGACGAGAAAGCAACATGGGAAATTCCCTTCTTAAGCGCTGAAGGCCAACAGGTCTTAAATCCAGGTACAAGTGATTACTATGGCATTTTTTCATTTCGTTGTGAATGGCTCTACCAACCACATCTC